>CAYWHT010000339.1:0-5338 GCA_964458135.1 uncultured Saprospiraceae bacterium
GGACAACCTCGTGTGGCCTGAATGACTTTTTTGATAAAAAACTTATCCGGTAACAGGTCGTACCTTGGACTAGGAAGATCTTCCATCGTAGCAGGACGGCCTTGATATATGGTCTGCAAACCGTTTGCTTCAATATTTTCCAATAATTCCTCCCAAACATTTTCGGCCTCTCCTACCACAATCGAATCAAAATACTGCAGGGCTTCCTTCTTATTGAAAGGTACGTGTGGCCCTCCTCCAATCGTTACTTTTCCCCGTTTCCTAAACTCAATGGCCAAGTGGTAAGCCGCATTGGCAAAACCACTAAAAAATGAAATGGCAATCACATCAGCATCCGAATCAAAATCAACCGGCTCAACTTGCTGATGAATGACACGCACTTCGTGCTTCGCGGGCGTAATGCCCGCTAAATGAATCCCGGTAAGTGGCGGTACAAAATCCTTTTCGTGCCCGAATTCGTACCGTTGAATGTAGGAGACAATGATGTCAATTTTCATAGATGCATGAGGTTTTAAAGTACTTTGAATTTCAAAGTAAGTAATTAAAATTTTAATTCCCAGAAAAAAGAGGAAAACTTATTACAGAAAGTATTGTGTTTATGAGCAGGCAAAAACTAAGCGATCCTGGGATCGCTAGATACTGGATCGAAGATGGTGGTGCGGTCTGATAAATCCCATAGTTCCCCGGGCTGACGCCCGGGAAAGGACCGGGTTTGGATTCATTTGAGCAGTTGGTCTTCTAACAATGCGAATCGGGTGCTGAAAAGCGGCTATCGTTTGTCCTATCTTTCCTACGGAGTAAGCCCCGACGGGGCCAAACATGGGTAGCCCTCGGCACTAGTCGGGGGTTCCAGTTACCCCACCAATCGACTAGAACTTCTAAATATTATAGATAGCTTTTAATTGAGGAATTTATTCTCGAAATCGACTTTTCGGGCCTTACTCAAAGGATAAGGCTATCATCGAATCCATTTTACCCTAAGCCTCCCTCTCCAACGGCATCACCCGCTTGTAATGCTCGAAACGTTCAAAGATTTGCCGGACGTAGGTCACCGGTTCGATGCCCCGCACGTAACCGTAATCAACCGCTTCGTCGTTGTAGTATTTTGGGTAGGAAAGTTTAAGAACGTACTTAGCGACCTGATCATCCCATTGCTGGGGGGTGCCTCCGTATTTTTCGGTCAGCCGTTGCGCGTCCAGCACGTGGTGATAGCCGCAGTTGTAAGAAGCTAACGTAAATTTTAGGCGTTGGGTGGAATCGGGAATACTGGACCAGCGCTCCCACAACTGCCCCAAATAGGTGGTGCCGGCGCGCAGGTTTTGCTGCGGGTCGGTGCGATCGCGCACGCCGAGCTCGCGGGCGGTGGCGGGCATGAGTTGCATCAGGCCGCGGGCCCGCGCCCAGGAGCGCGCCCGGGGATCGAATTGGGACTCCTGATAAACGATGGAACTGACAAAACGCCAATCCCAACCTAGATTACCGGCGTATTGCTTGATCAAGGGATCGTACGGGCTGATCTTTCCCGTCTCCAGGCTATAAAATTCGCTCTCTACGCGGGCGCGGAAAGAACGTTTGTTTTCGAAGTACCGGTTATAAATGACGTAGTAATCCACCTCTTCCCGCATTTCGGTAATCCATTCGTCGATGGCGGCCAAAAGTTCAGGAGAATTTTGGCGTACGGCCCAGGCGGTGCGTTGGGAAAAACTGACGGGTGTTTCGACGTGCAGGTCGGGATAGTAGGCGCTGTTGATCTCGGCAATATTTTCGTCGGCTACGGTATAGTCAATAGCTCCTTCCACGACCTGCTTGATAATCCGGCCGGTGGAGTAAGTGCCGGGTATGGTGTCGATATAAATATCCCCCCCGACTTCTTCTTCCAGGTTTTGCAATCTTTCGTAGTAGGAAGAAGCGACGCGCACCGAAACCGTGTCTTTAATCAATTCGATGGGATCCTGAATCAGCTCTTTTTGAATTTCGTGAAGCTTTTTTTGCCGCCAGTTGTCGGGCTTGCGCTGCACCAGCACCTGTTGGGTCAGGTAAAGGTATTTGGTGAAATCGACGAATGCTTTACGCGATTTGGTGATGGTCAACCCGTGGGCGATAAGATCCCCTTCGCCCCGGTTGAGCATGCTGACCATTTCATCGAGGTTTTGGGCCTCCACAATTTCCAGACGCAATCCCAATTGACCGGCCAGGCGTTTGAGCAATTCATACTCAAAGCCCATGGGGCGGCCCCGGTAAATGAAGTAGCTGGTTTCACTGTAAACGGTGATAGCTTTTAATACACCATCTTTCCGGATGCGATCCAAATCCCGCTCAATTTGCGGGCTGTCTACCTGAGGGTCTAGTTGTGTGGCGGTCTTGTCGGGCTGGCTACATCCAATGAGTGTAGCCAATAAGCCTACCGTCAGTAGTCGTGTCATTTTGACCGTACTTTTATAGTACAACGGCCTAAGTTAAGAAACGTTTATATTGAACCCATTGCGGGTTTGGTAATTGGCCTCTTCCGTTTAAGAATGACCGGGCGCAGCAGAACGGTCCCGTTCGAGCAAGACCATCTTACCATCTTTTTTGCTTGTGTAGTACTACGAAACGACTTCCTCTTTTCGCCAGGCTCCCAGCACCAATCCGCCGACGAGGAAAATCAAGGCATTGGCGCCAAAATCGATCATGGCAATTTCGATGGGATGCTGGGAAAAGGTGTAGATCGTAATCAGGCTAAAAAAGTTGAATACGACACCGATAATGAGCCCGGTGACCATGCCTTCGGGCGCCGAATCCACATCGAGGCGGATAAAGAGGTTAGCCAGCAGGTACATGGCGATCATGCCGGCGAGCAGGCCGTAGACGTACAGCAGAGGGGTGGCCGTAGTTTGGTCAACCCGTTCCGAGATGGGCTCGTAATAGGGCGTAAAGCTAAAGATACGGTACCAGAGAAAGGGAATAACTTGTGAAAGGACGATGCTCACCCAAACGGCGGCGTGGTTGATTTTTTGTTTTTTCATGTTCCGGGGAGTTGGTCTTTTAATGTTAACGGCAAAGGAAGACTTATCTTTATTGCCCAACATTAATCATTCCCGCTCTGCTTGCCAATGACATCAATCACCTGATTCATTTTTTCGTTGGGAACGGTCAGGGCGAGGTTATAATGAGCGATTTTCCAGCCATCGGAAGTTTTTCTCAGGACGCCCGATCCGCGGCAGGCGCCCATCCAGGTATCGAGCAGCTCGTCGAACCAAGCCATCTGCCGGTTGGCGCTGAGGTGGATTTTACGCGTTCGGGGCGTAAAGGCCCAGGCCGTATCGCGCTGAAAATATTCGGCGGCCCAGTCGCGCATTTCGTCGCGCGTCCAACGCTCCGAGGGATCCGTACCGAGATAGATCCCGTCGGATGTCATGCTGCCGAAGAATCGCTCCTCATCGGCCGTAGCGGCGGCGCGGTGCCAATCATTGAGCAGACTATCGAGGGCGGCGCTTTCCCGCGGCGGGCGGGTGCGGCAGTTTCCTTGCCGGCGGGTATCGGTAATTTGGGTAATGCGCCAGCCCGCGTCGCTGCGGAATAGTTGAAATGCATTGACTCCGCAATGGCTCAACTCCCCCTCCATGAATAAAGTATATTCCGTCCAAACCGTTGCCAGGGGATCATCCAGGCGTACATCGTACGACCAGATCCGCTCATCGAGTTGGCCGGGATCGCTGGAAGCTACGGCATTGAGGAAGCGGTGCAAGTTGCCAGTAACCAGCCGGCTACTGCCGTCGCGATTGACGAAAGTCGTCTGCAGGCGCGCCCCGGGAGCAAAAAGCCGGTGCACCAAGCTACTGTCACCCTGCCGCATAGCTTCGAAAAGCGAATCAACGGTGGCGACGACGGCGGATTTGGTGGCGGGCGCGGATTGGCTGTAGAGGAAAAAGGTCGGGCCGGAGGCTAAAATAAAGGTTAGGATGGAGGCAAAAACGGTACGCTTCATTTCAGGGATTTTGCCGCGAAGATACAACAGCCGCGCCGAGTAGCGGGCGCTTTCGCCTTATTATATTTGCCGGAGAACGAAAATCCGCCGAAATTAGTGATATTGCGTAGCGATCATCGAAATGGCCTATGGACATTTACACCAAGAAGTCGAGATGGAAGTTATACCTGGGCATCGCCGGGATACTCATCTTGCTGATTTCACTGGTTTACACCAATTACCTTTCCGAAAAACTCGCCGAGGGGGAGCGCACCAAGGTGGAAAATTGGGTATTGGCCCAGCAACAGATCAACGATTCGGAGAGAGAATTCGAGGATCTTACGCTTCAAACCAGCATCCTGCGATCGAACAGCACCATTCCGGTCATTTTGGTCGACGAAAGGGGCAACATCGAGATGGCCGTCAATTTCGGCGAAGGCCGCAATACCGACGAAGCCTACCTCCAGCGGCAAATCGACAAGCTCGAGGCCGAAGGCTTCGAGCCCATCCGCAACTTCGCCCAGACCATCTACTACAAAGAATCCAAAGTCCTGCAGTTATTGCGCTGGTTTCCCTTGGTCCAACTGGTCCTGATCGCCGCCTTTATCGGCTTCGGCTTTATCGGTTTCAGCACGGCCCGGCGCGCCGAGCAGAACCGCGTGTGGGTAGGCATGGCCAAAGAAACGGCCCATCAGTTGGGCACGCCCATCTCGGCCATCGTCGCCTGGATCGAGCACTTGCGCCTCCTCCGCAAAGAAGACGAAGAGGTGCAGGAAGTGCTCGGCGAGCTCAACAAAGACGTTAGCCGCCTCGAACTCATCGCCGACCGTTTTTCCAAAATCGGCTCCGCACCCGAACTCAAAGCCGTCAACATCTACGAAGAACTCGACCAATGCCGCGCCTACATGCAACGCCGCGCCTCCCGCAAAGTGCATTTCGACTTTCCCGACCCCCAAAACGGAGATCTCAAAGTTCAGATCAACCCTCACCTCTTCGACTGGGTCATCGAGAACCTGCTGCGCAATTCGCTCGACGCCATGAACCGGCAGGGCGCCATCTCCGCCGACGTCTACGAGGATAACGACTACGTCTACATCGATCTAAGCGATAGCGGCAAGGGCATCCCTCCTTCTAAACACAAGGCGATCTTTCGCCCCGGCTACACCACCAAGAAACGGGGCTGGGGCCTCGGCCTATCCCTGGCCAAACGCATCATCGAAGAATATCACGCCGGCAAGATCTTCGTCAAACGGTCGGAAGAAGGCAAGGGAACGACTTTTACGATCAGTTTGCCGAAGGTGGAGTGAAGTGGATATGCCCGGGTATGGTGGCTACCTTCCTAGTACACTGTGTAATAAGTTCTTTGATGTTTTGGGAGGGGTATTTTGGCGA
>CAYWHT010000340.1:0-5319 GCA_964458135.1 uncultured Saprospiraceae bacterium
CATTTGGTACATGTAGAGGCTAGTAGAGTTATTCCAGGCTTCGATTGCATTTTCAAAAGCCTCCAGGGTGGCGTCTCCGAATCCGAAGCCGTCAAGATAGAGCATTTCTTTACCCTTTAGGGCCAACAGATCTTCTTTGGTGCGGGAGCCCATTTTGGGGAAACACTCCAACTCCTGGTCGTAGAGGTCTACGACTCTTTGGGCCAGCTTTTTCTTTTCTTCGGCATCATCGATGCGAAGCATTTTAGCCTTGAGCAACTTGCGGCCATCGGTAAAGTGGAAATTGATCTTACCGTTGGCGGCGGGCGCCAGCTCGTAGGCTTTTTGCCAGTTATCAAAGGCGATGTTGAAATCTTCGTCGCCTAATTTGGCCAAATCTTCCGGCTTCTTGTTTTTGACGTAGGGCCGGTAAATGACGTGTGCGTTCTCCGCCTGATCTTTCTTGGGCGAATTGACCCAGGTTTCACACTGGGCGAGGAGTGATTCAGGTGCAAGAAGAATTAGCAAGGCTCCTATCAGCACGATATTGCTTAAAACCTTCATGATTAATTGAATTTGCGTTTGAAAAACCAAGAATTATCGTTAAGGGTAAACCCTAATCCCATCTTAACGAAAGTCTCTTCGATGGCGTCGTCCGACAGGCCGAACCTGCCGGCTTCGACAGTAAAGTTAATAAAAGAGGTTTCTTGTCGGGGTTTAATTAATGGAAAACCTAGGCCCAGGGTTACACCGAATTCTTTGAGCTGATTTCCTTCAACCAGTCTTGGATCCTGATTGTAGAAGGCGCCGAAGCGATAACGTATCTTTTTCAGGTAGCCGCTATAGGCGTCAATATCGGGTATCCATTCCCCTCCGACCGCCATGCGCCAGGTATCGTTAAAATTGGCCGGGGCCGCATCATTTTCGTAGGCGCTCCAATTGCCAAAGGTGTATTCCATTCCTAATTTAAGACGATTAATGTCCTCGTAGGTCAACCCGAGAGTCAGTTGCATGGGCAGCCGCCCCTCTCCGGCGATGCCGCTTTCAAATAGTATGGTGTCTTCGGGAATCTCCGGACGCGGGCTTTGCGCGATTTCCGTCAGCAAATTATCCCGGAAGTAAAGCCGCTCGGACTCGGTGGAAAACGTATTCGCGCCACTGCCGCTAATGCCCGCGATAATGCGTCGGCCCTCTTCCTCAGCTCCCTTTTCCACTTTTTTTTCTTTCAACTTATGGGCGTACTGCGCGCCCAATTCCCAGAAAAATCCGGTGGTAGAGTAATTATCGATAAATTCGGTGGCGAAAGAGCTGGCGCCAAAATCCAAAAAGGTAAACCGGCGGTTTCGGGTAATATTGCCAAATTGGTAACCCAGGTTAAGGCCGAGCGCCAGGTTCTTGTACCTGGCGGCATTTGTCCATTGCGCCCGGTAAGTTCCGCCACTTCCTTTGAGCGAATTCAGGGTCGTATCGGCCGTTCCTTCCAAAACGGTCACGGAGCGCAGGTCGTACCCCACCGCGGAAAAGGGCTGCAGGGAAAACGCCATCGACCAATTGAAGTCCGACTCCCGCCGATCCAGCACCTCATTCACCGTATTCTTGAGGGGGAATCCGAGCGCCAGATAGCGCAGGTTCCCACTCCAAACATTGGAAGCTTCCGTAGCCGTCGTCAATTGCGAAAAGCGGGCGCCGATACCGACTTCAAAAACAGTAGATTTTAAAAACGCTATGGAAGCCGGGTTCTTCAAATTAAGGTGATGGGGCGTCTGCATAGCAGCTGACAAACCGGCCATTCCCCTTGCGTGGTTGAATTCCTGATCAATAAAGTCTCCCAGCCCAAAGCGGGAGTAGGGAGAGTTCAGGTTGGGGAAAATAAAGTCGTTTTGGTCGGCAAACTGCCCATAAGCAATGGTAACCCATAACAGCATACAACAACAGCCAACAATCCTTCTCCTAGCACTCGACATTATAGGTAAGAATTTTATCCAGCCCCAGCAGGACTAAATCTTGATTTACAAATATCTTGGATTTCAGATTTTTTTCAAAAAAAACCGCATCCCCTCCCGTCAGGATAACGTTTAGTGCGCCATACTGCTGCCGGCACCATTCGGAGAATCCTTCGATTTCCAGCAGGGCGCCGTTGGCGGCGCCGTTTTGCAGGGCGGATACGGTGGAATTCCCGATCCGGCCCGGTGCTTGGGGGCGTTCCACCAGGGGCAAACCGGCGGTGAAGGCGTGCATGGCTTTCAGGCGCATGTCAATCCCCGGTGCGATATTTCCTCCTAAATAATGCCCTTGCGCCGTCAGCACATCCAGGGTAATACAGGTTCCGGCATCCACGATCAGGCAATTTTGTCGGGGAAACAGGTAGAAGGCGCCCACCACCGCCGCCAAACGATCTTTGCCCAACGTCTCCGGAGTCCGGTATTGGTTAGTGATGGGTAAAGGGGTTTGACTATCCAGGGCCATAACGGCCTTAGCGTCTGGTAAAAGCTCGCTTACTTGCGCTTGCGCCGAACCGGTTACCGTACAAAAGATGATATTTTCCGCCGGATGGTTGGTCAGCCATTGCCGGATTTTATCCTTTTCGCCGGAATGGACAACGGTTTTGGCCAACAACCGTCCCTCCTCCAGGAGCCCCATCTTTGTCCGGGTGTTCCCGATATCCAGCGCCAAATGTTTTTGCCGACTCATCATTTCCGCGCTACGGAATCAGTGTTTGAAATGGCGGGTTCCGGTAAGCACCATGGACATCTGGTGGTCGTCGCAGAAGCGCACGCTGTCCTTATCGCGAATGGAGCCCCCCGGTTGAATCACCGCCGTAATGCCCGCCTCGTAAGCGATCTCCACACTATCGGAAAATGGGAAAAAGGCATCGCTGGCCATCACGGCGCCCGCCGGATCAAAGTCGAAGTTGCGCGCCTTGGCAATAGCCTGCCGCAAGGCGTCCACCCTCGACGTTTGCCCGCATCCCATTCCGATGAGCTGCTGGTCTTTGACCAGGGCGATGGCGTTGGATTTCAAATGTTTTACGACTTTATTGGCAAAAAGCAGGTCGGTAATTGCTCCCTCGGTCGGCGCCCGTTGGGTGACCAGTTCGAGCTCCTGCCGATTTTCCGTCTTGAGGTCCGCTTCCTGTTCGATGACGCCATGCAATAAGCGTTTGAACGTCAAGGGATGCTGAAAAAACTCCTTAATGCGAAGGATGATTCGCTTTTGCTTTTGCCGGAGCAATTCCAAAGCTTCCCCGGAAAAGTCCGGGGCGATGAGCAGCTCGTAAAATATCTCGTCAATGGCGCGCGCGGTCTGGAGATCTACTTGCCGGTTGGTGATGAGGACGCCGCCGAAGGCCGATACCGGATCGCCCGCCAAGGCGGCTTTCCAGGCATCCGGCAGTTGTTTTCTAACGGCAACCCCACAGGAATTGGTATGCTTGAGTACGGCAAAAGCGGGGAGTTCCGACCGGAATTCCCGCATCAGGCCTACGGCCGCATCGATATCCACCAAATTATTGAAGGAAAGCGCCTTGCCGTTGAGCTTGTCGAACATTTGGTCCAGACTGCCGTAGAAGGTTCCCTTTTGGTGTGGATTCTCACCGTAGCGCAGCGGCTGAGCCGTCCTAACGCTTTGTTTGAAGGCGGCCTTATCCGCTACATCTTCCTGGAAATATTGGTAGATGGCCGTATCGTAGTGGGAGGAAATATCAAAGGCCAGGCCGGCCAGCGCCTTGCGATCCGGCAATTCAGTGTAGCCTTGTTTTTCCTCTAACAAACGAGCCAAAAGGCCGTATTCTGCGCGAGAGGGAACGACCACCACGTCATGGAAATTTTTGGCGGCCGCACGAATCAGGGAAATACCACCGATGTCGATTTTTTCGATAATGGCGGTCTCTTCTTTCGTTTGGGCCAGCGTTTCTTCAAAAGGGTAAAGATCAACGATGACCAGATCGATTTCGGGGATTTCGTATTGTTGCAAGTCCGCGAGGTGCCTTGCTTCCCGGCGCGCCAACAATCCGCCGAAAACTTTTGGATGCAGTGTTTTTACCCGTCCGTCGAGGATGGAGGGATAGGAAGTAAGGGATTCAACACTCTGGACCGGTATTCCGAGGCTTTCAATGAAGCGTTGGGTGCCACCGGTAGACAGCATGCGAACGTTCAGGGCGTGGAGCTGACGGATGATGGGCTCCAGCCCTTCCTTCGAATAAACCGATACAAGGGCGGTTTGTATTTTTTTTCTCGCCATTACGCTTTTTTTCCAGAAAGAAATGCAAAGCTACGCAAAGTGGTACGAATAAAAAAAGCGAGGAGGGCGAGCGGGGGGGTTAATAATTTCCGGTTTCGACTTGACTTTGGCGATCGCCGGATAGCCCGGAAAGTTGTTGCTCGGGCAGTTCCACGCGCGTGCGAGGCAGGCAGTGCGGGTATTCGCGCTGGATAAATTCGATGAGCTTTTCGCGTACTTCGCAGCGCAGATCCCATAATTGGCTGGCTTCCCGGCCGCTGACGACCGCGCGTACTTCCAGGGTACTGCGATCGGCATTGGTGACTACGACCTTCGCGACCAGGCCATCCCACAGTTCGTGCCCCTGCACAATTCGGTTCAGCTCTTCGCGTATTGCCGAGACCGGCATGCGATAATCGGTATGCAAAAAAACCGCGCCCAGCAAGTCGCTTGAGTTTCGCGTCCAGTTTTGGAAGGGCTTTTCGATAAAATAATTGAGTGGGAGCACCAGCCGCCGTTTGTCCCAGATGCGCACTACTACGTAGGTTAGGGTGATCTCTTCCACTCGGCCATATTCGCCCTCCACGATCACCACATCATCGATACGGATGGGTTGGGTAAACGCCAGTTGAAAACCCGCCAGCAGATTGGCGATCGATTTCTGGGCCGCAAAACCGATGATGATGCCCGCAATGCCCGCGGAAGCCAAAAAGCCGGTTCCGATTTCCCTTACCGTTTCGAATTGCATCAGGATGATCGCCACCGCCAAAAAGCCCACCACGGTAGCCACCAACCTTTTGATGAAAGCCAGCTGGGTGACAATCTTACGCTCGCTAATGTTGTTGAAAGAATCAATATTGTACTGCTGCTTCACTCCTTCACCCACTACATCGGTAAACTGGATGAGCAGCCAGGCCAAAGTGATGTACATCAATATTTCCAAAAGCAGGCTCAAACCCGAAATGACCGGCTCGGAGAATTCGGCGAATTTTAAGCCCAGTAATCCGGCAAGAACGGGTATCAGAAAAAACGCCGGACGCCGCAGGTACTGATGCAGGGAATGGACCAGCTTCAGGTCCCCCTTTTTGGCGTACCACTTCACCATCCGGAACAGTACTACGG
>CAYWHT010000341.1:0-2811 GCA_964458135.1 uncultured Saprospiraceae bacterium
CTCGAGCGGGCGCTGCTCGCAGCGGTAGCGTAAATGCCGAAAGTCCAGCTAAGAGTCATTTTCGGCATCAAAAGCAAACTCCCAACAAGCTCTAAAATTTTTAATTTTGACCCGGTTTGACCTAAAGGAAACGCATGCATCTGCTTATCAAAAACGCTAAAGTAATCGATAGCCGTTCCGACTTTCATTTAGAACAGGTGGATTTATTGATTCGGGACGGCCTGATTGCGCAAGTAGGTACCGGCTTACAGTCGGAAAGAGCAATGGTGATCGAGCGGGAGGGCTTGCACGTATCTCCCGGCTGGCTTGATTTGGGGGTTACGGTGGGCGACCCCGGGCATGAACAGCGGGAAGACCTGGAATCGGCCGCCGCTGCCGCAGCCGCCGGTGGTTTCACCGCTATCGCCGTACAACCCAATACCGATCCGGCCATCGATACGAAAGGCGGCGTGCGCTACGTTCGCCAGCAAAGCATGGGGCAGTTGGTGGATTGTTATCCGCTGGGAGCAGTTTCCCACGGCTGCGCCGGAAAGGAGCTCACGGAGATGATCGACATGCAACGCGCCGGGGCCATCGCCTTTACTGACGGACACCATCCCATTCAGCACAGCGGTTTGATGATGCGGGGGCTGCAGTACGTCAAGGCTTTCAGCGGTGTTTTGATCAACCGCCCGCAAGACAAGCATCTGTCCGTAGAAGGGCAAATGCACGAAGGCGCCGTCAGCACTGCCCTGGGGATGAAAGGCCTTCCGAGCCTTTCCGAAGAATTGATGGTGCAGCGCGATCTATACCTGGCCGAATACACCGGTAGCCGGCTACACCTGGCGTTTTTATCCACCGCCGGTGCGGTGGAGCGGGTACGGGAAGCCAAGCTGCGCGGATTGCGGGTCACCTGTTCGGTGGCGCCCCTGAATCTGGCCTTTGGAGAGGAAGCCTTGCAAACCTTCGATACCTACTTCAAAGTCATGCCCCCGCTGCGTAGCCGGGAAGATATCCGGGCCTTGCAAGATGGAGTGGCCGACGGTGCGATCGACTTGATCACCTCCAACCACGTCCCATTGGAAGAGGAACTGAAAAAGCTGGAATTTCCCTTTGCGGGTTTCGGAGCTGCCGGGCTAGAGACCGTATTCCCGCTGACCTGGAAGGCTTTGCAGCCCCGGGTATCCCTGGAAGATCTGGTGGAGCGCCTCGCGATTCGGTCGCGGGAACTCGTAGGCCTGGAGACGCCCGTCACTGGAGAAGGAGTTGCCGCCAATCTCACCCTGTTTGAGCCGGAGAGCCGCTGGACGGTACAGCCGGAAGACCTGCGCGGCAAATCCCATAACAATCCACTCATCGGGCAGCAGTTGCAGGGTCGGGTTATCGGGCTGATTAATAATAATCAATCTACGTTTTCTCCACTTTGATAGAATTATCTTGGCTTTGCGCGCCATTTTTAGCAACTTATCATCGTTTCCTTCACCAACCTTAAACCGCTGTACCATGAGTACTCTTGACAATCCACAAGAAACCACCGGACAAGGTGGCTCGGCAAGCCCCATCATTTGGCGCTATGGTCTGCTCACCGGCCTGGTGCTGATCCTGCTCGGCTTGGTTTTCTACCTTACCGGCTTGCAGTCTTTTGATCAACCCCAGTCTTCCAATTCCTGGATCATTACCATCGTCAATCTCGTCGTGCTCTTCGGAGGGCTGTACCTCGCCATACAACAACATCGCGATCAAAATCTCGGTGGCTACATCACTTTCGGAAAAGGGTTTACGGTAGGTTTGCTCACTTCATTGGTTGTGGCCGTCGTTACCGCCATCTGGACGATCGTTTTCTTTACGGTGGTCGAACCCAACGCCACCCAAATGATCCTGGAGGCTTCCAAAGATCAAATGGCCAACGAACAAGGCATGAGCAACGAACAGATCGAGCAGGCTATGACCTGGGTTTCCTGGATGACCTCCCCCTCTATGCTTACGGTTTTTGCGCTCCTCGGAACGGTATTCCAGGGCTTAATTCTCTCCCTGATCGCCGGTGGTGTGCTTTCAAAGCGTCCGCCCGAAGGCGCCGGAGTATAAGGGCGCCACAAGAGCAAAATCCGAACAAGCTCCAAGTAAATAATAGGGGGGCCGTATAAATTGCTTAACTTTGCCCCGCTTATCATAAGCAGTTGGACAATAGTCGCGTTACTTTTGTCCAACTGTTGTTTTGTACCTATGGTGTATTGAATATGCGAATTACCAGTGCAGCTCCCAAATTCGGATTGATCGCCGGCGGCCTTACGGTCTTGTATCTGGTGATTTTTTATTTTGCCAGTCCACGCCTGATGCTGAGCAACGGGGTTGCCTGGGGCGTGGTGGCCATCTACATTACTTTTATGGTTATGGCCTGCCGGCGCGACCGGGAGCTGAGCGATGATTACGGCTTCCGCCGGGCGCTGCGCTCGGCCTTTGTGGTGTATGTCATCGCCAACGCCTTTTACTGGCTTACCCAATTCCTGCTTTTTAATGTATTCGATCCCAGCCTGGCCGGCATTCAGGAACAACTGGATGTGGAACGGGCCCAATGGATGGCTCAATACATGCCGGAAGATAAGGGCCGGGAGATGATTCAACAGGTGCGCGAGCAGGAATTTACCCTGACGGTGAGTAATACGCTGCTGAGTTATAGCTGGGGGTTGATCGGTGGGTTTTTTGTGGCGGTAGTGGTGGGCATGGTGTATAGGAGGTAGGTGTTGGGGGATTTTGGATTTTTGATTTTTGATTTTGGATTTTGGGTTTTGGGTTTTGGGTTTTTGATTTTGGATTTTGGGTTTTTGATTTTGG
>CAYWHT010000341.1:2911-5314 GCA_964458135.1 uncultured Saprospiraceae bacterium
TTTTGGGTTTTGGGTTTTGGGTTTTTGATTTTGGATTTTGGGTTTTTGATTTTGGATTTTTGATTTTGGATTTTGGATTAGTGTTTAGCGTACATGTTTAACAATCAATATTTTAGCACGAAGGTGGCCGGGATGGTACGGGCAGCGATGCAGGGGGGGGGTGATCTCCATTGTAGGATCGGACCGGGTGAGAATTAAGACCAACCGCCAAAGACCATCAAAAGGATTTCAATTGACTACATGGATATATCGGTTGTCATACCACTGTTGAATGAGGAGGAATCGCTGCCGGAGTTGGAAGCTTGGATCCGCCGGGTGATGGAAGCCAACGGCTTTGAATACGAAGTCGTTATGGTTGACGATGGCAGCACCGATGCTTCCTGGCGGGTAATCGAAGCGCTGGCCACGGCCAACCCACGGGTTAAGGGTATTAAATTCCGCCGCAATTATGGGAAGTCGGCTGCGTTAAACACCGGTTTTCGAGCGACGAAGGGTGAGGTGGTCATCACCATGGATGCCGACCTGCAGGACAGCCCGGACGAGATACCTGAGTTGTATCGCCTGATCCGGGAGGAAGGATACGATCTTATCTCCGGCTGGAAAAAAGAACGCCACGATCCGTTGGTTAAAACCATTCCTTCGAAATTTTTTAACGCTGTAACCCGCTGGGTGAGTAGCATCCCACTGCACGATTTCAACTGCGGGCTAAAGGCCTACCGGAAGGATGTGGTAAAGAGTATCGAAGTGTACGGGGAGATGCACCGGTACATTCCATTGCTGGCTAAGTGGGCCGGCTTTCGCCGTATCGGGGAGAAAGTGGTGGAACACCGGGCGCGCAAGTACGGGGTGACCAAATTCGGCCTGGAACGTTTTGTCAATGGCTTTCTCGATCTGATGTCCATTACCTTTGTCGGTAAATTCGGCAAACGGCCCATGCATTTTTTCGGAACCTGGGGGATACTGTTTTTTATCGTCGGGTTTCTAATCCTTTTGTTTCTATCGATTAGCAAACTGGTATACCAGGAATACGGCATCGCCAACCGTCCGCTTTTTTATTTTGGCATTTTGATCCTGATCATCGGTACGCAATTGTTCGTCACCGGATTTCTGGCCGAGCTGGTTTCCCGCCACGCAGCTGACCGCAATCATTATCTCATCGAAAAGCGATCCGGAGAGCAGGAGGCATGAAGCAAGTTACCTTTCTTTCACCCGCACACCCCCTGCGCGGCGGCATCGCGGCATCCACCGAACGCCTGGCCCAGGAAATGCAGCGGGCCGGCTACCAGGTGACGATCTACTCCTTTAGTTTGCAGTATCCGGATTTCCTATTTCCGGGCAAGACGCAGTATACCGACGATCCGCCTCCCAAAGACCTGGAAATTCGCTCCCAAATCAACTCGATCAACCCGCTGAACTGGTGGCGGGTAGGAGAGCGCATCCGCAAGGAACAACCCGACCTGGTGATCGTCCGTTTTTGGATTCCTTTTCTAGGACCGAGCTTGGGCGCCATCCTGAGGCGTATACGACGCAACGACCACACCAAAGTAATTGCCCTGGCGGATAATATCGCGCCCCACGAAAGGCGCCCCGGCGACCGCCCCCTGACGCGTTACTTTTTGAGGGCGGTCGATGGCTTTATCGTCATGTCCAGGGCCGTGGCCGAGGATGTTAGGCGGTTTACTCCCCATAAGCCGATTCGCTACGTACCCCATCCCATTTACGACAATTACGGCCCTCCGCTGAGCCGGGCGGAAGCCTTGCAAGAGCTCGCATTATCGCCGCAGTGGCGGTATTTGCTGTTTTTCGGGTTTATCCGGCCCTACAAGGGGCTCGATCTGTTGTTGCGGGCCTTTGCCCGGCAGGATGTACAGGCCCGGCCTCTAAAGCTCATCGTAGCCGGTGAATTTTACGCCGAAGCCGAAGCCACGCAACGCCTGATTGATGAATTGGGCATCCGCGAACGGGTTATCCTGCACAGTGCTTTTATTCCCAACGAGGCGGTACGCCACTATTTCGGCGCCGCCGACCTGGTGGTGCAGCCTTACCGCTCGGCTACCCAGAGTGGCATTTCGCAATTGGCTTACCACTTCGAGCGGCCTATGGTGGTCACCGCCGTGGGTGGACTGCCCGAAATCGTGCACCACGGAAAAGAAGGCTACGTCGTACCCGTTGAAGTGGCCGCCATCGCCGACGCGATCGAAGATTTTTTCGCCAACGGCCGCCTGGAAGCGATGTGCGAAGCGGTGCGGATGGGAAAAGAGCGCTTTTCGTGGAAAAATATGGTGGAGGGCATGGAAGCGGTGGAAGCCTTGATTGAGCGGGATTGTTGAATTGTCGAAACCTAACCCGGAGTATGCATGAATTCATCTAAAACTGCCCGCCCTGTGAAATACCGCAGGTAAA
>CAYWHT010000342.1:0-5309 GCA_964458135.1 uncultured Saprospiraceae bacterium
ACTGGATATCCAAAAATCATCGTGGCCGGCAAATTTTGGCAGGTATACATTCGGCTTCCTGGATACAATTCCTCAATCGTAAAGGTACTTGCCGGAATATCAGCATTGAGTTCATGGCTACGAAGCCCTTACCCACCACCCACTACTAATACCCCTCACCGCCACCGTATCCGCCGCCGCGGCGTCCACCCCCACGGCCTTTCTTCTGATTCAACCGGTAGGTAAACCCGGCCGTAACGGTAGTTGTCACCCACTGGAAGTCGCCGCTGGAGATGAAATTATCCAGCACCGTTTCGAAGCGGTAGCGGCGGGTGTTGAAGATGTCGCGTACGTTGAGGTTGAGGGAGCCGCTGCCATTGAGTACATCAATGCCGAAGCCCGTATCGAAGCTGTAAATGGCCAGGCGGCGGCCCTGTGGTTGGTTGCGCGGGCCCCGGTAGTTGAATTGCAATTGCCAATCGAGTTTTTCCCAAAGCGTCATTTTGGAGTTGGTGCGTACCGACCAGGCAAAGGTTTCGGCGGAGAATTCTTCGCCGAGATCGCCACCGTCCGTCACCGAACGGAAGAGGTTGAGGTTGCTGTTCAGGCGCCACCAATCACCGAACTCGGAGGATACATTAAATTCAAAGCCGTAGTCATCTTGGGTTAACAGGTTCCGCGGCATGGAAATGGTGATGCCGTCGTCCCGCACGCTGGTGGTGCGATCGATGACGTCGGTGGTGTGCCGGTAGTAGATCGCCGAGCTCAGGGTGACGATATCCCAGTATTTGATGTAGCTGAGTTCGTAGGAATTGGTGTATTCGGGCAGCAGGTTGGGGTTGCCGCTGCGGATGTTGCGGTCGTCGCTAAAGCTGAAGAAGGGGTTGAGCAGCCAGAAATTGGGGCGGCGAATGCGGCGGCTGTAGCTCACCTGCATGTTGTTGCCGCTGCTGAATTCGTAAGTCAAGAAGGCGCTGGGGAAAAGGTTGAAGAAATCCCGGTTATTGACTTCGTTGGTTTCCACCAATTCGGTGCGGATATCGGTGTGTTCTCCCCGCAGGCCGACCTGAAATGACCAGTCGCCTATCTTGTTGCCGTAAGAACTGTAAACGGCGTGTACGTTTTCGTTGTAATCAAACACGTTGGACAGCTCCGTGATCGTCTCGAAGGCCTTGCTGGCGTCATTGAATTCTTCCACCAGGTAGTCGTTATCTACGCGCCGCAGGGTGCTGCGGTAGCCGGCTTCGAATTTCCCGTCTTTTCCGCTCGGTCGTACGTAATCCGCCTGGATGAGCATGCGACGCTCGCTTTCGTCGTTGAGGGACCGCTGCTGCAGGATGTCGGCGCCGGGGGTAGTGCGTTCACTGGTCAGCACCTGCTCCAGGATATCGGAATCTTCTACTTCGGAATTGTCCTGGTACTGGATGTCGGCCGTCAGCTTGTGGTCTTTGTCTTCGAATTTTTTCTCGAAAGCCAGGTTGTATTCCAGCGTGTATTCATCTTCGTTTTCGTCATCTTCCCGGATGCTGGTTTCCACCAGGCGCCGGTCAGCGTCAAAGTCGCGGTAAAAAGTGGAGGACTCATTGTTATCCCGACCTTCCCGGAAGAGGAAGCTCGTCGTGAGGGTCGTCTCTTTGCCGAGAAAGAAATCGGCGCCTACTTGCACGTTGCCGTTAAAGCCGGTGCGGTCCCAGTCACGATCGCGCTCGGTAAAGTAGGTCGTATCGGTAAAGAGGAAGTTTTGATTGGAGCCGCCGCCCCCGTTGCGTTGCCGGTAGGAGACGCCCAGGTTGCCGAACAGGTTGACGAAGTCGCGGCGCAAGTTGAGGTTAACCCCCAGGCTGTGGTTGTGCGGATAACCGGTTTGCACGTCAAAGGAGCCGTTGACGCCGCGGTTCTCCTGCTTTTTCAATATGATGTTGATGATGCCCGCGCTGCCTTCCGCATCGTAGCGGGCGCCGGGATTGGTGATGATCTCCACCGATTTGACGAGGTTGCTCTGCAGCAGCTGCAGGCCGTCGTTTTCCCCCACGCCCAAGAGGCCGGAGGGCTTGCCGTTGATGAGGATGCGCACACTCTGGCTGCCCCGCAGCGCAACGTTGCCTTCCACATCTACCGATACCGATGGAATATTTTCGAGCAAATCCGTGACCGATCCACCCGTGTTGGAAAGGTCTTTTTCTACGTTGAATACCCGCTTATCGAGTCCCATCTGCACGCGGCTTTTTTCTCCGACCACTTCCACTTCACTCATCATCTGCACGTTGGGCTCCAGGCCAATTTGGCCGAGGTCTTTGCGGGGCGATTCCTCGCTTACCGTTACGTCTTTAATCACGACTTCCCGGTAGGATAAAAACTGCACCTTCACGGTGTAGACGCCCGGCCGCACCGGGATTTCGAAGGCGCCGTCGATTTCGGTGGTGCCGCCAAATTGGAGTTCCATCGTTTCCGGAGATAAAACCGAAACGTTGGCGAAGGCGAGCGGCTCACCGGTAGATTCGTCGGTAACCATGCCGGTGATAACCGCCCTTTCGCTTTGCTGGGCAAAAAGTAAACAGGTCGGGAGCATCAACAAGAGCAATGCAACAGTCAGGCGAAAGTTCTTCATGGGTGTTTCTTGAAATTTTTGATGAAAATCTGACATTACTGTAAAAATACAGTCGTGCAACAAACCAACCTCCAATTAGTTGGATGTTTAAACATTATTAACAAAAGTTGGGTAGAAGTGGGGTTTGAATTCACCTATCTCACTTTTAGACAACCCATTAGATAGTTTTTTTCCGGGAAAGAAGGATTTTTTTCGAAAACGATTAATGGAGGTGTGATTTTGTTTCAAAGTCCAATGTAAGAGCGGTACTATTCCTGCCTGCCCTCCGGGAAGCGGGCCTGAAAACCTGCCCGCCCTTCAGGCTGCCTAAAAACAGGTAGGCACCATTCGACTCACCAACCCCGCCGCCAACCTCGACGTCCGCTGGTCCGCATCAAAGCTGGGATTGAGCTCACAGATATCAGTCAGCACTACCTTTCCGGAAGCCAAAATGTGCCGGAGCAATGGGATGACGATGCCCGGAGAGAGGCCGGGACAGGCCGGAGCACTGACACCCGGAGCATAAGCGGCGTCAAATCCATCCAGATCAATGGTGAGGTAAACGACCGTTTGCTGCTCCAGAAATGAAGACAGGCGCTGTTGAAGTTCGCTCAAGGGGGTGGTCAGACAATCATCGATGGGAATAAACCCAATATCCAAACGTTCCGCTTCCGCGAAAAGGGTAGCCGTGTTGGCGGTGGGATTGATGCCGATGCAGAAGTAAGAAAAAGGGGTGCGGTCTTCCCGGCAGCATCGGGAGATCTGCCAAAAAGGGGTGCCGGAGCTGGCGCCCCGATGGGGTTGCCGCAAATCGAAATGCGCGTCGATATTGATAATACCGATGGGTTGATCCTTTCCCAGAGCTTCCCGCAATCCCAGATAACTGCCGAAAGCCGTTTCGTGCCCGCCTCCTAGAACAATTGGAAAACTCCCAGGTCGCAATAATTCCGCCACCGCTCGCCCCAATCGCTTCTGGGCTTCTTCCAGGCGGTCGTTGGGGCAAAGGATATCGCCCGCATCGTATGGTAGGATCCCTGCTTCACCGTGCCAGGCCATGCCGGCTAGGGAACGGCGCAGACTTTCCGGTCCTTCCGCCGCCCCCGTGCGACCCTTGTTGCGCCGTACGCCTTCATCGCACACGAATCCCAGCAGGACGGGCTGTCGGTTTAGGGATGCTCCTTCCGTGTTGGGCAAGCCAACCGGCTGAATCACCTGGTGCCAACGCTTGCCGCCGCCTTCGTCGGTACGGCCGCGCCAGAGATGAGGTTGGAAGGGGCGGTGGAAATGATTCATTTGTTGATTCTTGATTCTTGATTTTGGATTTTGGATTTTTGATTCTTGATTTTTGATTTTTGATTTTGGATTTTGGTCCATTCTCGTGTCTTGGCTGGGTTTACCCGGTCATCATTGATCTTTGTGGTTATCCACCGTCAGTTTTCCGGCTTTCCACACCCGGGATGGCCGCATTTGCCCTTGCAGATAGAGGATGTCGCGGTAATCGTTGGTGGGGAAGGCGGTGAGGTCGGCGATTTTTCCGTTTTCGATGAGGCCGCGGTCGTCGAGGCGGAGGGCGGTAGCGGCCCGGTAGGTGATGCCGGCCAGCACTTCGGCCAGGGTTAGTTTTTGAAACATACCCAGCATGCTGGCCAGGGTCAGAAGATCGCCCATGGGGGCGGAACCCGGATTCCAGTCGCTCGCGATGGCCAGACCCGCACCGGCGCGCAACAGCCGCCTTGCGGGAGCGAAAGGACACCCCAAGCCCACCGAGGCGCCCGGCAGCACTACCGGCATAACTGAACTTTCGGCCAGGGCGACGATCTCGCGGGTGCCGGTGACCTCCAGGTGATCGACACTGGCGGCGCCAAACTCAACGCCCAAACGACTGCTGCCGGTGGTAAACTGATCGGCGTGGATGGCGATGTCCATGCCCAGCTTTTTGACCCCTTGCAGATAATGCCGGGCTTCTTCGTGCGAAAAGGCCTGTTCCTCCACAAAGATGTCGGCGCGATGGGCCAATCCTTCTTTTTTAACTACCGGAAAAAAATCATTCAACATCCAATCGATATAGGCTTTTCCACCTTCTTCGAAATCGCGGGGAATGATGTGGGCAGGAAGACAGGTAGCAATAAGGGTAGCAGAAGTTTTTCCTGCAGCATGCCGGATGGCGCGCAACATTTTAAGCTCGTGTTCGGGCGTCAGGCCGTAACCGCTTTTGACCTCTACGGTGGTGATGCCGCGCCGCAGGAGCCGTTCGCTTCGCTTACGAACCAATTCTGCAAGCGTTTCTTCATTGGCTTCCCGGGTGTGCTGCACGGTGTCCCAGATACCGCCCCCCGCTGTGGCAATTTCCTGGTAGGTGGCCCCGCTCGCCCGCAAGGCATAATCGTGAGCGCGCGAGCCCGCAAAGCAGATGTGCGTGTGGGCGTCGATGAGGCCGGGAAGCACGGTTACCGGCCCCTCCAACTCCTGTACCGCAATTTTGGATCGCTTTGCTTTTTTTCGAATGTCATCGAAGGCGCCGGCAGCGTGAATTTTGCCTTGCTTGATCAGTATTCCGGCATCGGCAATTACTTCCAATTGTTCATCTTTCAAAGGCCCCTTATCCGGTAAATTACGCATGGTAACCAGCTGATCGATGGGGCCGATGGCCGAACTGTTGTTTTCGGTTTCTTCCATAAAGTCATTTATGCTAGTACACTGTGTAATAAGTTCTTTGATGTTTTGGGAGGGGTATTTTGGCGAA
>CAYWHT010000343.1:0-5302 GCA_964458135.1 uncultured Saprospiraceae bacterium
GGTCATGGTCGGCCTGATGGTGGAAGGCGACGCGGACATTGACTTCACCGAAGACAAATCACCCGAAGAAATGCTGGGGCAGATGCAGCATTCCGACGCCAAGCTCAAACTGTACCGCGGAGAAAAACAATATTCCCGCGAGCGGGAAATGGAATTGTTCGAAATGATGGAAAAGGGGGCGCTCATCTCCCGTGACGGGCACCTCTACAAGACGCTATCCAGCCTGTATTCCCAGGAAAAGAGCAAAGACGCTTAACTGCCCTTCTCATCCAACAAATCGGGGCGGCGTTGGCGGGTGCGTTGCAGAGCCTGCTCGTAGCGCCACTCATCGATGGCTTTAAAATTGCCCGACATCAGCACTTCGGGCACTTTCCAGCCCCGGTAATCTGCGGGCCGGGTGTATACGGGCGGCGCCAGCAGCCGGTCCTGAAACGAATCTTCGAGCGCGGATGTTTCATCGTTGAGCACTCCGGGCAAAAGGCGACCCAGGGCGTCCACGAGCACCGCCGCCGCCAACTCTCCTCCCGAAAGCACGTAATCGCCAATGGAAATTTCCCGGGTAATAAAATGTTTCCGCACCCGCTCGTCCACGCCCTTGTAATGCCCGCAAAGAAGCAGGAGGTTCTGCTTCAAAGAAAGTTGGTTGGCCATCGACTGATTCAGGCGCTCTCCATCGGGGGTTAGGTAAATCAGTTCGTCGTAAACACGCATTTGCTGTAGCGATTCTATACAACGGACGATGGGCTCCGCCATCATAACCATTCCCGCGCCGCCACCGTAGGGGTAATCATCTACCTGCCGGTGACGGCCCCGCCCGTAATCCCGCAGGTCGTGCACGACCACTTCCAGCAAGCCTTTCTCCCGGGCCCGTTTTAAGATGGAATGGTTAAAGGGGCTTTCCAATAATTCCGGTAAAACTGTAAGAATATCGATGTGCATAGATCTGTTAATATGAATATAATTGAGCCGCGCCTTTATTGACAAACAGACAAAAAGAAGGTATTTTTAAAAATACTTCTTTTCACCAACATCCGGCTTCTATGAAAAGCAATATCGAAAAGGCGGTTGCGGGAATCGCGACGCTGAGTTTCCTCCTCGGGCTGAGTCTGGGGCAAATCCACCATCAAAAACAACAACTGCAGCAACAAGGCGCCGCGTTTCAATCTGCCGTACCGAAAAGCGCAGCCCCACTTACCGAAAATCAGTTGGAGGAAATCTCCAGGGAAATGGAAACTCGCCGTCGGGCGCTGGAATATAGGCTAAGGCGGCTAGAATTGGAAGAACATTGCCGCAAACTGGAAGAACACCTTAACCCCGCCATCGAAGAAGAAATCGAGCGCGCCTTGCGCAATGTTTCGCCCCAGCATCACCCCGCCCGGGATCGAACCCACCACTACCGTCACCGGCTGCGGGAATTGGAAAATATCCGGGAAGAACATAGTCTGCCAAATCAGGATTTGTAAAAATCCGACTTTGAGCTTGAACCCATTGCGGGTTTGGTCTTTGAGTCGAAAATTAGCAATTTTTTGATTAGACAAGATTTACCCGACCGAACGGGCGGGCGCGAAAACTTTACCCGACCGAAGAAGCTATTTTTTTATTCAAGAGTGGGAGGCAGGGGCCCTATTCTTGAATAAAAAAATCATGAAGGGAGGTTCCATAGATGGCCATTTGCAGGCCAAAGGGTAAACCCTGTGGAATTCGCAGAGCGACTATTCCACAGGGTAAACTCCCAACAAGCGCTTAGCAAACGATAACCTACTTCACTTCGAGCAATTGCACCTGAAACACGAGGGTTTCGTAGGGCCCGATCTTTGGGCCGGCGCCGCGCTCGCCATAGGCCAGGTCGTAAGGCACATAAAGTTTCCACTTGGCCCCAGGCTTCATCAGCTGCAAAGCTTCCACCCATCCGGGAATGACCTGCTTGACGCCAAAGGTGACCGGCTCGTTGCGCTCTACGGAGCTATCGAAAACCGTGCCGTCGAGCAATTCTCCGTGGTAGTGTACTTTGACGGTATCCTGAGCGGAGGGGCTTTCCCCCTGACCGGGCTGCAGCACCTCGTATTGCAGCCCGCTCGGCATTTCGGTGACGGTTTCCCGCTTGGCGTTTTCCTGCAGGAAGGCTTTGCCAGCCTGAATTTTTTCCTCGTACTTTTTGGCGTTTTGGGCATTCAGGTGATTCTGTACGATTTGGTTGGCGTCAGACGTGCTGATCTGCAGTTCGTTATCCTGCAGTACATCTTCGATTCCGTTGGCGAAAGATTCGGCATTGACCGAGTCCAAACCCTGCTGCTTTAGATTTTGGGCTACCAACACCCCCAAGCTGTAACTTACCGAATCCATAAAAGATTGATTTTGTGCCGTAAGGCAGGTGGTTGAAAAAATTGCGAGTGATAAAAGGAGCAATGATGATTTCATCCGTTTTCTGATTTTGATTAGGCGCTTTAACGCAGCGTTTGCGTAAAAGATTGCACTGCGGGCAAAGCTACCAAAACCGCGGGCGGCGGCAAAACGCAACGCCCAAAGCAGCGCAATCAACGGGCGCCGTTAGCCGTTTTGGCGCCCCAACGGAAAGTATCCAATTCGAAGCCGGCCAGGTCGAGCACCCGGTCGACCACCGTGGCGGCGAGGGCCTCAAAACTTTCGGGTTGGCTGTAAAACGACGGGCTGGCAGGGCAGATGATGCCGCCGGCCTCCGTAATGGCCTTCATATTGTTAATATGGATGAGGCTGTAGGGCGTATCCCGGGGAACGAGAATCAGCCGGCGCCGCTCCTTGAGGATGACATCCGCCGCCCGGGTGGTCAGATCGTCGGATATCCCCGTGGCAATCCGGCCCATCAGGCCCATGGAACAGGGACAGGCAATCATACATTCGTAGCGGGCCGAGCCCGATGCAAAGGGCGCCATGAAATCCCTTTTCTGATAAAAGTCAAAGGGATAGCGTTCGTAGCTACTATCGCCCAATTCGTATTGCCAGTTAAATTTGGCGTTATCACTCATCACGATACCCACCGCCGCCGTTTGAGCGCGCATTTGCTCCAGGCGGTCAAATAAGACTTTGGCGTAAATCGATCCGCTGGAACCACCTACCGCCACAACTATTTTTTTCATAGGGAATGGATTATTTATAGTCTGCCAACCCAGCATTTGTGAATGCTGAAGTGGCGAACTATACACGCGGACAACCGCCCCCAGCTTTGTCCGTCTCAAAACATTGAATCGTTAAAACCGTCTTAATCTCGCCGGTCAATAGCATCAAAAACCTGCATCCGGCGTATTTTAAAGCGGTTGGTAACTAAATAAGTAAATCATGAGAAAAGTTTTTCTGGCAGCGCCCCTTATTTTACTGATGGCCGGGATTTTTGGATTTCGCAATGACGCCCAAGACATTTATTCGAGCCCGGCAACTCCCAACGGAGAGGAAATTGACTGGATGAGTTGGGAAGAAGCCATGGAAGCCAGCGAAAAAGATCCGAAGAAGTTGTTTATCGACCTGTACACCGACTGGTGCGGTTGGTGCAAAAAAATGGATAAAACGACTTTTCGGGATCAGCGTATCGTTAAACTGATCAACGAAAATTTCTACCCCGTTAAGCTGGATGCCGAGCGGCGCAAAGCCATCGAGTACCAGGGCCAAACTCTGGAATACGTTGCATCCGGAAGACGGGGCGTGCACGAACTTGCCTATTCCCTGCTCGACGGCAACCTGGGATACCCGGCTTACGTCTATCTCGATGAACAACAAAAACGCATCACCATTTCCAAAGGCTACAAGGGCGCCGACGCCATGCTTAAGGAATTGCGGTATATCGGGCAGGACCACTATAAGGATACTTCCTGGAAGGATTTTGCTACTAAACAATAGTAGTAGATGATGCGAATCGCAAGTTGAGAAGCGACTATCATTCATCCGAACCTTTCCTGCGATAGCAGCGCCTCGGGATCAATAGCCCCGGAACTGACGCCCGGGGCTACTGATCCCGAGGCGCCCCGGGCGGACCCCTTGCCAATGGCGCAAGCCGTCAACCTTCAAGATATTTTTCACTCCACACGCGATTCCTCCGGCAGGGGGTGGCAAGACCGTCACCCGGAAGAGAGTCACAACCGGTCCAATTCCCGGGTCATTTCCTCCAATTCGCGCCTTAAATGTTGGGCGTCATTGGCGGAGCTGCTTTCGAGCAGGCGATCGGACAGATCTTCGATGGTGCCCAGATGGTGAAAGGTGTCGAGCTCTACGCGGGAACGCATTTCTTCCAATTGGGCCAAATCTTCGTAATTATCTTCCCGCAGTTGCTCCAGCTTGTCCTTTTTTGCGGAAAGCTGACGGGCCAGGCGGTGGTTGTGTAAAAGGCGATCCAATTTGTTCAGGCCTAGGCGATAGAAAGAAGCCTTAGCCTCCCGTAATTGCCTTTCGGCCCTAAACCCCTTCAATAATTCTTCCGATTGCTCCCGGTTTTGGGTCGTCAGCTCCTCCCGGTCTTGTAAAGTGCGTTCCAAATCCCGAATGCTGGCTTCGATATCTTCGATTTCTTGCTGGTTTTCCTTTAACAAGTTTGAAAAGTGATCGATTTGGGACTGAATATGGCCTTCGGGACTTTTCTGGAAAGCCTGTTTTGCTCGCTTGTTCTGAAAATAGCGATATAGGAAGTAAACACCAAAACCTATGGCTCCCAGGATCAAAAGACTGAGGATGGCAAAGCGAAAAGCAACCAGAAAACGAAATAAGATCAGTATTAACAAAGCCGCCCCTAGAATAAAAGGCCATTTCGGCTTCAAATTTTCCTCCTTACTCATGTTTTTGATTTGTCTGAATTAAAATAGGTAAAATTCCCTAAGGCGCGGAATCTACCTTACATGCCGAACAGAAAAAGAAAAAATCCAGCTTATTCGTAAACCCTTTCGTCCGCTCGTTGTTACTCTCACGTCTTTAAATCGCTAATGTTTTTTGTTTGTTTATAGTTTATGGGGTACTCCGGTTATGGGGTACCTTTTTTTTTACAAATTCCGCCCGAATAGGCCATTCTTTTTTTTATCCTTTTTCATCCAATAAAAACGGCGCCGGTAATTCTTGACAAGAAGATCTTCCCTGCCAGTGCTTCGGCAACTAAGTAAATGATCGTTTTCGGGAGCTTATTTTGGCGATAGACAAGGCGCATGTTCAAAAGCGGGGTGCAACTCTTGAATCAAAGATAGCCCATAGTTGCCTGACCGACCCGCCGGCGTGCAAGCACTGAGCGCTGGCGCCGTCTATCGCCGAAAGAAGCCGCGAAAATGGTCAGGTATTTAGTTCCCGAGGCACT
>CAYWHT010000344.1:0-5295 GCA_964458135.1 uncultured Saprospiraceae bacterium
CCACAAAACCGCCCTCCTCGTTGAAGACCGTAAAAAGCTGGACAAAAATAATGACGAGGTTGACTACGGCCAATCCACTTCCCGTCATGCCTTCCAACATAAAAAGCTGACGGTGTTTCTTTTTAGTTAGAAAAGGGACCCCCTTCCTGATCATTCCTAGAACCAGTAGTAAGGAGTAGGCGCCGATGACGACCAACAACCCAGCTAAATTCCCCGCTTCCGCAAGTGGTAATAGTTGACGGACGAGGACCGTCATCAACAAGATCATTAGCAATTTAGGCCCGGTTAAGAATTCCCGCATGAGCGCTTTGATTACGCGCCGACTCTCCCGTTGTATTGCTTTTTGTTTTTCTTCGACTACACCCGCAAAACCCCGGATTCCAAAACCACGGTACACGCGATCCAGCGCCGCTTCAAAGGAGATATCGGGCTTCTCTTTCCATTGTTCTTCAATCGAAGAGGCAAGGTGATCCACCAGCTCCACCTGCAGATCGTGATAGCGCACCCGGTGTTTGCGACAAAAGTCAAAAAGGCAATCCGTTTGTTCTTGCGTAAGCTGGTGCTGATGCGTGGATTTCATAAACGAGTAATTTCGGGTATATGCTTTATGAAGTAGAAGGCTTTCCCTTGAGGGGGTACAATAAGTACTGCATTTGCTCGATAAACTGCGCCAGTTCGGCCAACCGGTTATGGGTCTCCGTAACGCCCTTTTCCGTCAACCGGTAATATTTGCGCCGCCGGTTATTGACCGTTTCCAGCTCTACGGTGAGCAGCCCCTCAGCTTCCAACTTATGTAGAGAAGGATACAACGCCCCTTCTGTAATTTCCAGCTCACCGGATGTCAACGCCCGCACTTTCTGGGTGATCTCGTAACCATACATGCGGCCGTGATCTTCCAACAGTTTTAGTACGATGGTGCTCAGAGAACCTTTGTACAATTTGTTGTTTGCCATATTGCAAATATACCTAAAAAACTTAGGCATACCCAAAATAAGCCTTTTAGGTATATATTTGACATTAAGTGACGAGCAAGCTACGAAGCAAGCCCCACTATCCACTACTAAACCTCGGCCAAATATTCATGCACCAACTTAATCGCCATAGCTCCCTCACCAACTGCTGAGGCCACCCGGTTCATGGCGCCGGCGCGCACGTCACCAGCGGCGAAGACGCCGGGCAGGCTCGTTTCCAACAGGAAGGGTTCCCGATCGTGTTTCCACTGTTTCTTGAACTGGTCGTAGATCAGCAGGTCTTTACCCGCTACCAGAAACCCCTTAGGATTGCGTATCAGGGTATCGGGCAGCCATTGGGTGGCCGGGCGGGCGCCGATGAAGATGAAAAGGGCATCGGCGGCCACTTCGTTTTGGCAGCCGTCATTGAGGTTCTCCAGGATTAACGACTCTAAGTGGCCGTCACCACGAGCTTCCAACACTTGCCGTCGACCGTGTACTTCGATATTTTCGATGTCGTGGATTTGATCGATGAGATAGGAAGACATGGAGGCCGAGAGATCGGGTTTGCGGATTAGAATGTTGACTTTCCGGGCAAATTGCGCGAGGTAAACGGCGCCCTGTCCCGCGGAGTTGCCGCCGCCTACGATGTATACTTCCCGGTCGCGGCAGGCATTGGCTTCCGTCATGGCGGCTCCGTAGTAAACGCCCGATCCGGTCAGTTCATCGGCGCCCGCGGCGGGCAATTTGCGGTAATCCACCCCGGTGGTCAGTACCAGGCTCTTGGTAATGATCTGGCTGCCGTCGGCCATTTTTAATTTTTTGTAATGCCCCTCGATTTCCATATCGACCACTTCCTGGGGCGTGAGGAATTCGATGCCGAAACGGGAGGCCTGGGTGAGGGCGCGCCGGGTCAATTCGGCGCCGCTCAGTCCTTTGGGGAATCCGAGGTAGTTTTCGATGCGGGAGCTCGTGCCCGCCTGACCGCCGGGGCGACGGCGCTCGATCAGCAAGGTTTTCAATCCTTCGGAGCCTCCGTATACGGCCGCGGCAAGCCCGGCGGGGCCCGCCCCGATGATTGCCACATCGTAGAGGTCGGACTGTGCTTGGGGGTTGAGCCCCACCTTAGCAGCCAATTCCGTCACCGGGGGATCGCCCAGGTAGCTGCCGTCTTCAAAAAATACGGCCGGCAGCTGTTTGGGCGTCAAGCCGTGAAGGCCGAGCAACTCTCCGGCTTTGTCGGGCGCCGATTCCACATCCACCCATTGATAAGGGATCAGGTTGCCGGAAAGGAAGTCCTTGATGGTATGCGACTTCGGGGAATACTGATAACCGACAATCCGGATGCCGCGGTACACCGGTCGATAATGCACCCACCACTCCTCGAGTAATTCGTTGATCACGGGATACAGCTTCTCCGCGGGGGGGTCCCAGGGCTTCATAAAGTAGTAGTCGAGCTGCAGGTCGTTAATCGCGCGGATGGCGGCCTCCGTATCCGAATAGGCCGTCAACAGCACGCGCTTGGCCTCCGGGAACAAGGACTTGGCGCGTTCCAAAAAATCCACGCCCAGCATTTCGGGCATGCGTTGATCCGAGATAAAAAGGGCGACTTCCTCTCCTTTCTTCCTGAGTTCGGCAAGAGAATTCAGCGCCTCCCGGGCCGATTCGGTACTGAGTATCCGGTAATCTTTGCGAAAAGCCGAACGCAGATCGCTGCGCAGCGAACGGAGAACTTGGGGGTCATCGTCGACCGAAAAGATGATGGGCTTTTTTTGCTCCGCCATAAAAAATGGTTTAAAGCTTTTTACGGGGCTATTGCTGATTGAGCGAATCAGTGGCCGCCCCGGGCTGATGGTGATCCGAGTTTTCTTTTGATTCAGGAGTCAGGCGCAAAGGAAAACACAGTTTGAAAACGGTTTTACCCGGCTGAGACTGCAACTTAATCTCCGCTTTGTGCCGATTGATAATTCGCTTGACGATATCGAGCCCCATGCCGGTGCCTTCGCTTATCGACTTGGTGGTAAAGAAAGGATCAAAGATACGCGTTTGGTATTCCTCCGGAATTCCCTCTCCATTATCTTCCACCTCCGCACAGACGAAACGCCTTTCCGCATAAGTGCGCAAGGTAAGCGAGCCGCCCTCTTCCATGGCATCCACGGCATTGACGATGAGATTGGTCCATACCTGGTTCAATTCGCCGGGAAAGGCTTCCACCTTAGGCAAAGCTTCGCCCAGTTCTTTAGCCACCCGGATATTTTTCTGTTTTAATTTGTGTTTGAGCATGAGCAAAGTACTGCGCAGCCCGTCGTTCAAATCGACAAAATCCCGGCTTCCACCCCGATCCATATGGGTATACGACTTAACCGACCGCACTAGTTTACTAATGCGGTCGGACGCCTCCCGGATGTCGGTCACCGTCTTTTCCATATGGAGCGTACTTTCGATCCACCACAACAAGGTGGCCAGATGCCGGCCTTCTACGATAGCTTCGATGGCATCCAGGTCTTCGAGGGTAAACCCGAAGTCGACCATGGTATCGGCAATAGCTTCGGCGTCGTCAATACCGCGATCATCCATCCAATCAACCAGGGCCTCTTCTTTATCCATACGCTCCACGGTGGAAAGATCGGTTTTATGGAGATCGGGCAGGCGCGCAAAAAGAATAGCATTCACCCGGTCGGTTTGTTCCGCACTGATGCGCATCGTAATAATTTCTTTGAAGCGTTCCGGGGTTTGGTGAAGGGCCTTGTAGAGTTCTTCGGCGCTGCGCACCATGGCGCTGGCCGGGTTATTGAGTTCATGGGCCAGGCCGGCGGAAAGCTTACCGAGGGCCATTAACTTTTCGTTCTGGGACTGCATTTGGCTAAAATCACGCACCCTGCTGGTCATCACTGACACCAAGGCCTGGGTCAGTTCGTAACTGGTGTTGACCATTTCGGTGAAGCGGTCGCGGTGCAGCGCGAGTGAATAGGTAGGCGACATCGCGGTAGCGTATGCTTTAGATGCTCTCATGCGCGAAAAGGGCAGCAAGCCGGTGACGCAGCCCTTTTCCCAGGTACTGATTTCCCGGAGTTCGCCGGCCTGTTCCATCTCGATGACGAGGCCTCCCTCCAGGATCACCTGCATATGGTTGATGGGCTGGTCGGGCTGAAATACGTGTTCGCCGGCGTCGTAGTATAAATAATCGGAGCGGTCGATCAACCATTGTAGCGCAGAAGCTTCTACCCCCCGAAAGAGATCGAATTCCCGCAATTGTTCCAGGATCTTCGGCGACTTTTCGAGTATTTGCATGGAATTGGATTTGTGTGCCGGACTGTGGGTTGTCGTGAAAGTAGATGAATGGCCTGGGCCTCATTCAGTGGCTCCAATCATTGCAAACAAGCTCTTACCCACTATCTCACGGACTCAAGATACCAATTAAAATACGTACTGAAGAGAAGATAGGAAAAGGAGGCCAGCTAAAAAAGGAAGTATGTCTTTAAGGGGGCGGGTTGGCCGTTTTCGCAGTTGGAAAGCGGGAATGGCTCATTTCAACGGCCGAAGGCTTACTAATGCTTCGGGCACTAACCGGCGAAGCGTAACCCTAATTATTCTTTTCAAGTCGAACCAAACTTGCAACTGTCAGCTGAGTTGTTATAGGTAGACCTGTAAACAAACCACTGCTATGAAAAGAAACGCAAGATCTATCTGGAAGGGGTCCGGCGCCGAAGGCTCCGGATCACTCACCACCCAAAGCGGCGTTTTGCAGAGCCAGCCTTATTCCTTCCGCCTGCGCTTTGAAAATGAGGACGGCAAGCAAGGTACTAACCCCGAAGAACTCATCGCCGCCGCCCAGGCCGGTTGCTTCAACATGGCGTTGGCCATACAGATCGACAGGGCCGGCTTTACCGCCAATGAATTGAGCACCGAAGCCATCGTGACCCTGGATAAGCTGGATGCCGGAGGTTTTGCGATTACTAAAGTTCACCTGGAGTTGGAAGCCAGCATTCCTGGCATCGATTCCGGTAAGTTTGAGGAATTGGCCAATAATGCGAAAGAAGGTTGCCCGGTGTCACAGGTGTTGAATGCGGATATCTCGATGGATGCGAGGTTGATTTAGGGGAGAGGGCGGGTAGTTTGGCCGGCGCTTTAACCCGGATTATGCATAGGTTCTTCGTCGCGAGAAGCCAAAATGCTCACCAGGCTTGGGCGCCCGCAGGAAGGAGACGCGCAGGCGCATCCCCGCATACGGTGAGCGTCAACTGACGAGACGCCCAAGAATGGCGGGCCCTGTGAAATTCCGCAGGTAAGGCTTCGCTTTATTTCACAGGGCGGGCAGTTTGGCTTCGCAGTAGATGAATTCATG
>CAYWHT010000345.1:0-4614 GCA_964458135.1 uncultured Saprospiraceae bacterium
ATTGGCGTCGAGCGCCACGACGGTCGTGTCCGCCTGGTGCAGGAAGATCTTGCCGAAACGCTGCGCCTGATTGCCGAAGGTGGCCGCGATGCCTTTTACGAGGGCGCCATCGCCAAAAAGATCGCAGCCGATATGCGTGCCAATGGAGGCCTGCTCACCATGGAAGACCTCGCCGATTACGAAGCCCGCGACGCCCGGGTTGTCAACGGCACTTACCGCGGCCACGACCTGCATGGCCTGTGGCTCCCCTCCTACGGCGCCATTACCATCGAAATCCTGCACATCCTGGAGAACTTTCCCCTCGGTGAAATGCGCGGCGCCGCGTGGGCCAACGCCCATTACCGGGCAATCGAAATGGCCTACCGGGATCGTCAAAAACAGCTGAAGGCAGACTCCATGGCCCGGGTATTGACGAGCAAAGAATACGCCGCTTCCCTGGCCGAACAAATCGACCTCAGCACTAATGGCGAGCAGTCGTTGGGCATGTCGTCCGGTATTCCCGAAAGTTGGCGGGAAGAAATGGGGCATACCACCCACCTGTCGGCCGCCGATGCCGAGGGACGAACAATCGCACTGACCCAATCCCTGGGCCCCCTCATGGGCTCCAAAGTGGCCAGTCCGGATCTCGGTTTCCTGTACGCCGTTACGTTGGGGGGCTACCTGGGCGTTTATAAGGCCGGGCAGCGCGCCAATTCGCACATCAGTCCTTTCCTGATCACCAAGAACGGACAGCCCTTTCTGGGCCTCGGCGCCGCGGGGGGCAGCCGCATCCCCTCCGCTATCACTTCCGTCTCCAGCCGGGTCATCGATCACGGGATGACACTGGACGCCGCCCTGGCCGCCCCGCGGGTGCATCCCCACGAAGACAGCCTCTTCTTGGAAACGCATCCCGGCGCCGGCTGGAAAGATGAAGTGATCGAGGCATTAGAAGCCAAAGGCGTCGCGGTAAAAGAATTGGAAAACATTGCCCGCTTCGGCCGGGTGCAGGCCGTACAATACGATCCGGAAACGCAGACCTGGACGGGAGCGGCCGACCCAGACTGGGAAGGGTCGGTGGCTGGGGTGAAGCAATAGCAGCGCTACATTCAAAAGTGGGGTGCAACTCTTGAATAAAAAAAATGGCGAAGCGAGATTCCATAGATGGCCATTTACAGGCCAAAGGGTAAACCCTGTGGAATTCGCAGAGCGACTATTCCACAGGGTAAAATCCCAATAAGCCCTTAAAAGCGAGGCGCCTGACGCCCCGCTCTTTAAGATCCATTCTGTATTCAGCTTATCCGATTGCTTCGAGCTTTGCGTCAAAGTTGACGAGCTCGACGAAGCGCTCGAGGCGGTGGCGGATCTCTTCATCGGAGAGGCCGGTAAGGCGTTCAATGGAGAATTTCTCTACGCAGAAGGAAGCCATAGCGGAGCCGTAAACGACGGCGCGCTTCATATTTTCAAAGGAGAGGTCTCCGGTTTGGGCCAGGTAACCCATGAAGCCACCGGCAAAGGTGTCACCCGCTCCGGTGGGGTCGTAGACTTCGGCCAGCGGCAGGGCGGGGGCGAAAAATACGTTGTTGTTTTCAAACAGGAGGGCGCCGTGTTCACCTTTCTTGATGACGACGTAGCGGGGGCCCATCTCGTGAATAAGGCGGGCCGCCTTCAGCAGGGAATACTCACCGGAAAGCTGGCGGGCCTCTTCGTCGTTGACGATGATGGCGTCGATTTTTTTAAGTACGGCTTTGAGGTCATCGAGGGCGCTATCCATCCAGAAATTCATCGTATCCAGCCCAATAAACTGCGGGCGCGCCGGCAATTGTTCCAGCACCCGCATCTGCACCTGGGGGGTGAGGTTACCCAGCATGACAAAGTCCGAATCTTTATAGGACTCCGGAAGTACCGGATCGAAATCAGCCAGTACGTTGAGCTGCGTATCCAGGGTGTCCCGGTCGTTCATATTTTGGTGATAGCTGCCGGCCCAGTAAAAGGATTTTTCCCCGTTTTTTACTTGCAATCCCTCCAGATCGATGCTACGAGCGCGCATATAATCAAGGGTTTCCTGCGGGAAGTCATCGCCAATAACGGAAACCAACTTGATATTATCGGTAAAATTGGATGCAGCCAAAGCGATGTAGGTAGCGGCGCCGCCAACTACTTTTTCCGCGTGACCAAGGGGAGTTTTGATGTCATCAAAGGCTACTGTACCTACAGTAAGTAAACTCATGTGTAATCGGGTTTAAATTTTTTATGAAGAAATATTGCACTTTATTTGCGGTATCAGTAAATTTGCACTCGCCTTTGGAAGCAAGGGCTTTACACAAAGATAAAAGACTCCCCGGTAAAACGAAAAGATCGGGGAAAAGCCTGATTTTGCCTCAGTAGCTCAGCTGGTTAGAGCGCCGGACTGTTAATCCGTAGGTCGTAGGTTCAAGTCCTACCTGAGGCGCCGGAAAGAGCCGCCGCTTTTTCAGAATGAACTAGTCGGCGGCTTTTTTATTCGCACCCCTTCGTTTACCTAATTCATCTTTTTATATATATAGTTTCTTAAACATTTGGCTTTGAATTTAGGGTTCTGTGCTTTTTTGGCTTGATTTTTGATTTTTTCGGAAAAACCGCCTATTTTACCTCCCAGAGCAATCTATCCCCTCCTTTCTCCCTTTCCACTAGGCTAATTTCTACATTCCAATCTTTATTCGGTAGTAATTATCTCCCCGGATAGTCCCGGCCTTGGTATGGCATATTTCACCGTACCGCCGCGGCGAAGGCAACAGCCGTTCGCACGGAGATGCTTTTTTAGTCTAGTAAACCAAATGCTATGTTTTTAATCCCTACCCTTCGTTCCCATGAACGGACGGCTCAGAGTAGACCTAAAGGTAGCATAAACACCATTTGTTGTTGTTTCATGATTACCGCATTTTGGGTCGCAGCAAATTTATCGGCCCGCGCCCAGCACAATCTCCTACTCTACAACATGCTGGAAGTTCCGCAGTCCCATCTGCTCAACCCGGGGCAGATACCTCTGGTAAAGGCCCATTTCGGGCTGCCCGTAATTTCCGGCATCCGCCTCGAGGCGGCCAATTCCGGTTTTAGCTACAACCAATTCGATCTGGCCAATACGGGTGACGTGTTCGACTATGCCAACCTAATCGATCAACCGGACCCCAAAGGAGAGCGGTTTAATTTTGGAACCGACTTCAATACGTTTAGCCTCGGCTTTCGCGCCGGCAAGGGGTATTTCCATTTTAATGTGGAATCCAGAATGATCCAGCATCTGAGCTATCATTCGAACATGTTTAGCCTTCTTGACGAAATCCAAAATGAAGGTTTTCTGGATGAAACTTCGGAAGCCGTCTTTGACCTCAGTAGTTTCGGGATTAGCGGGCTTGCCTACCATTCTTACTCGGTGGGTTACGCCCGTCAATGGCTGCCCAATTTATCTTTGGGAGTACGGTTGCGGTATCTCCAGGGTGTGGCAAGTGTCTGGTCGGAAAATGACGGCCTGATGTTGCGCTACGAAACCGAAAGCGAGGATTTGCAGATCGACGGCCGAATGAATATTCTCGCCGCCGGTCTGACGGACTTAATCACAGAATTTTCGCCGGAAGCGCTGCTCGGACAAGGCAATAACGGAATGGCTTTTGACATCGGAGGCGTTTACCGGCTCTCCGAACGCATCGAACTTTCCTTTAGCGCACTGGATCTGGGCCAAATCAACTGGAAAAAAGATGTCAATTACCAGGTTATTTCAGACCATCTCGATTTTAGCGCCCTCGACGAAGATGATTTTCTGGAGACCTGGGAAGATACGGGGAGGGATCTTAGGGATGGCAGTACACCGGACAGTTCCGAGGTAAGTTTCACCACTCCTCTACCGTCCCGTTTTTACTTCGGAGGAAATTATTATTTGGGCCCCAATACTTCTGTCGGCCTGGTTTTCAATCCGGTCCGCTTCAGCGGTACGACCCATACGGCCGTAGCCCTTTCCGCCAATACCCGTGTAGGCAAAATTATGGGCTTTTCGGCGGCGCTCACCCGTGACCGCTACCATAACCTGAGCTTAGGATTAGGGGCTTCTTCAAGCCTGGGCCCCCTGCAGATCTACACTGTCGCCGACAATGTTTCTACGTTTTTTGATTGGGAAAACGCCCGAAGCGCAAGGGTGCAGCTGGGCATTAACCTCAATTTTGGCAAAATAAAGAAGGAGCGCACCCCCGTTGAATCGGCGCCGGTCGTTACGACGGATCAACCCCTGGATTTGGAAGCCAACCCATCGCGTACGCTCGAAACCGAACCGGCGCCGAATACCTCCTCAAAAACAAAGACGGCATCGCCACCGCCGGCCTCCGCATCTTCGGCTCCAGCGACCAATCGTATGGAAGGGTTGCCGAAAGCTCTTTCCGAAAATGCAGATCCATTTCAAAATACGACACCAACGCAGCCGGGGATCCCTGCCGAAACCCAAAATGCCGAATCAAAAACCGCATCGGAAAATTCGGCGGAAGGCCCCAAGTCTGTAGCAGATGAAGCTTTTGCGTCTTCGGCCTCCAGCCCTTCCCCTGACTCCAATGTGCCCCGCGCCTTTATGCTGACCGGAACGGCTTTTGATGTAACTACCGGTGAGGTGGTTAAGGG
>CAYWHT010000345.1:4624-5286 GCA_964458135.1 uncultured Saprospiraceae bacterium
AGGGAATATCGGTCGATGCCTACCGCATCAACGCCCAGGGAAAAAAGGAACTTGCCTACACCCGAGGATTTTATAATGGCAAATTGTCGGTGCCCATGGAGCGGGATTTCTCCTACCAAATTTTCGTCAACCGGTACGGTTACCAGCCTAAAAAGATTTTATTGGAAAACGGTCAATTCCGTGTTCTGGATGGAAAGGTACAGCGCGATTTTGCCCTGCAACCGGCCGCACAACCTCCTAAACCCGACCTCGAGTCCAGGGAGAAGACGCCCCGGGAAGAAACGCCTTCGAAGGTCGACACCCCGGCAGAAAGCCGCCGGGAATCGCCCGAGGTTCGTTCCCAGACACCATCCCAAACCGAAACGGCGCCCGAACCGGCAACCAATTACGGAACCTACCAACTGACTGCCGCCACCAGTTTTCGACAAGGCCCCCACCACACGCATCGTGTTTTGTTGCGTTTCGCTCCGGGCGACCGTGTGGAAGTACTGAAAAAAACCGATAAGTGGTGGTGGAAGGTGCGCTTTCGGGCTAAAGTCGGATTCGTCAAGGCGCAATTATTAACGCGTTGATCTTTTGAAAAATTAAATATCTAAATAACTCCACAAGGAAACATTCCATGAAAAAACTATTGTCCAAAACAACCTGGCTAGGGTTGTTGC
>CAYWHT010000346.1:0-5285 GCA_964458135.1 uncultured Saprospiraceae bacterium
GCCCCTTTCCACAAATCTTGTAGTTGATAGATGAAGCACGAAATCATTGAAGAAGACAGGTACAAATACATCGAAACAAAGGGTGGTGAAGAAACACTTGTCCTCTTACACGGTCTTTTTGGCGCACTTAGTAATTTCGAAGGAATCATCCGGCACTTTTCCGGCAAATACAATGTCGTCGTTCCTCTCCTTCCCATTTTCGAACTCCCCATCCGGAAGGTGTCTGTAACGGGATTGGTCGATTACGTGGCCGATTTCGTGGAGTTCAAAAACTATAGGAAAGTGCACGTATTGGGTAATTCTCTGGGCGGGCACATTGCGCTGCTCTACAGCCTGGCCCACCCTCAAAGGATAAGCTCGGTGATCCTTACTGGCAGCTCGGGCCTTTTCGAAAGCGCAATGGGTACGAGCTTTCCCAAACGGGGGGATTACGAGTTTATCCGGAAAAAGACCCAGGCCACCTTCTACCATCCCGAAGTCGCCTCCCAGGAACTCATCGACGAAGTCTACGATATCGTCAACGACCGCAACAAGGCCATCCGGATCATCGCTACGGCTAAATCGGCCGTAAGGCACAATCTCGGCGATAAGTTACACCAGATCACCGCGCCCACCCTCTTGGTTTGGGGCAAACAAGATCAGATAACGCCGATTTTCGTAGCGGAAAAGTTCCACGAATTGATCGAAAATTCTAAACTTATCTTTATCGACGAGTGCGGGCACGCCCCGATGATGGAACATCCCGAACAGTTCAACAATTCCCTGGAAAATTTCCTCCAGGAAGTTACCGCCAAGGAGATGGGATAACCACCTTGCCCACACCAAATCCAACGCAACATGAAAAGCCTATACCCAGGCGTATATCTATTGTTCTTACTGTTCGCCCTGGCCTGTTCCTCCTCCAAAAAAGGGTTGTCCGACGGTGGCGAAAGCGCCCCTGCTTCCTCACCGGATTCCGCCGCCATGGCCCCCCTTGCCGGAGAAGACCGGGAGCCGACGCTGGAAATGGAATTTCGGGAGCTAGACACTCTTTTTGTCAGTGCTCCCGCCGCCGGTAAGACGAAGGATAAGGAATACACCCTCCCTCCCTATAATCCCAGCCCCACCCGCACGCATGACTTATTACACACCAAATTGGATTTGCGCTTTAACTGGGAAGAGGAAGCCGTGCTGGGCTTAGCCACCCTGAAACTAAAACCCTATTTCTTTCCCACCGATGAGTTGGTGCTCGACGCCAGAGGATTCGACATTCACGACCTCCGCCTGGAAAAAGCCAGGGATACGCTCGCCTACCGCTACGACAACCGCCGGCTCACCATCCAGCTACCGCGTACCTACCAGGCCGACGAAACCTTCACCCTGGTAATCGACTACACCGCCCGGCCCCGGTCTACCGGTGGCAGCCTCGCCATCACCGATAATAAAGGCCTCTATTTTATCAACCCCCGCGGCGAAACCCCCGATAAACCACGTCAAATCTGGACCCAAGGGGAAACCGAGTGGAATTCCCGCTGGTTCCCGACCATCGATAAACCCAACGAACGTTGCACGCAGGAAATGCTCCTGACCGTCGATACCCAATATACGACCTTATCCAACGGCGCCCTCTTATCATCCACCGTTCACGATGACGGCACCCGCACCGATTACTGGAAAATGGATCAGCCCCACGCCCCCTACCTCTTCATGATCGCCATCGGTGATTTTGCCGTAGTCCAGGACGAATGGAAAGACCGCCCCGTCAATTACTACGTCGAGCCCGAATACCGGCAACACGCCAGGGCCATTTTTGGCGGCACCCTCGAAATGCTGGATTTTTTTTCCGGAAAACTGGGCGTGGAGTATCCCTGGCCCAAGTATTCCCAAGTTGTGGTGCGCGATTACGTATCGGGCGCCATGGAAAACACCACCGCCGTTATTTACGGCGACTTTGTGCAACGCACTACCCGCGAATTGATCGATGACACCGAAAACGAACGCATCATTGCCCACGAACTCTCCCACCACTGGTTTGGCAACCTGGTAACCTGCGAAAGTTGGGCCAATCTCGCCATGAACGAGGGCTTCGCCAACTATAGCGAGTATCTTTGGTTCGAACACAAATACGGCCGCGACGCCGCCGACCATCACCTCCTCGGAGAACGGAGCGGCTATTTTTCCCAGGCCCGGGGCAACGCACACCCCCTTATCCATTTCGGCTACGGGGATAAGGAGGACATGTTTGACGCCCACAGCTACAATAAAGGCGGCGCCATCTTGCACATGCTGCGAAGATACGTGGGAGATGAGGCTTTCTTCGCCGCCCTCAACCACTATCTGACCGCCAACGCCTATACGGCCGTAGAGGCGCACGACCTGCGCCTGGCTTTCGAAACCGTGACCGGAGAAGACCTCAACTGGTTTTTCAATCAGTGGTTTTTCGAACCCGGCCATCCCAAACTCGAAGTCAGCCACCAGTACGTAGATAGCACTCAGTCAGTGCAATTGAGCGTGCGCCAGGTGCAAGAGCCCGAACGTACGCCCGCCGTCTTCCGCCTGCCGGTGGCCGTGGATATTTACACCGCCGCCGGGCAAGCCCCCCTGCGGAGAGACATCGTTATCGATCAGCGGGAGCAAACCTTTTCTTTTAAACTGCCGGCGCCGCCCCGACTCCTCAACTTCGACGCCGAATCCGCTCTATTGGCCGAAATAAGTATGGATAAAACCCCCGAGCAACTACGCTTCCAGTACGAGAACGCGCCCCACTTGCCGGAACGCTATCAGGCCATTCAGGAACTGAAACGGGCGGAAGGCGAATCGAACCAGCAGTTGCTGCGGGAGGCCCTGGATGACCCGTTCTGGGTAATTCGTGCGCTGGCTTTGCAAAACGTTCGCTTGCAGGACGATGCCGAGGTACAAAAGCGAGTGCGCAATATGGCCGCTACCGACTCGCACGCTCGCGTGCGGGCTTCCGCCCTTTTGCGCCTGAGCGAAGTGGGTAACGCCGAAGCCGTCACGGAAGCCAAGCGCGCCATCGACCAGGATAGCGCCTACAACGTCATTTCCGCCGCCCTGGACCTGCTGCGGCAAACCGACACCACCCTGGCGCTGGAATACGCCAAAAAGCTGGAAAATATCGAAAATGCAGACATCCTGGAGGCCATCGGTCAATTGTACCTGGAAACCAATGATCCGGAATATCTCTCCTTCTTCGAGGCACACTTTGATGAAATGAGCGGATTTAATGCGCTTGCTTTTACCGGAGATTACCAATTGCTCGCCATGCGCAACGGGAAAGCCGAACTCATCGACCGGATGATTCGCAGCCTACAAGAGATCGCTCGAAACGGCCGCTCTTCCTGGCTCCGGCTCGGCGCCACCAAGGCGCTCAATGACGCCAGGAACGACCTCCGCGCCCAGGCCAATGAACTCGAAGAAGACAATCCCCGAAAATCCAAACTCGAAACAACCGTGGAGCGCATCACCCAAATCATGGAATCCATTAAAAAGGAAGAAAAAAATCCCCGGCTGAGGGAGTTGTACGAACAGTTTCAATTGGTTAAGCGCACCTAATCAGTGGAAGAAAACAGCTCGCTGGAGGAGGTTTATTGAAACTTCCGGAGCATCCGGAATTACTTTGACCCCCTTCGTCACTTTAACGGAATCCTGGCTTGACAAATTCAAGGATCTTGACTAATTTGATAACGCCCTCGTCAAAACAAATTCCTGGATTACAACACCCAAGGCGGGAACCTTTCGCCCCAAAGCATCGTACGAATCAACAGGACAATCACTTCTTTGTCAAAATTTGCGGATAGCATCCTCCTCAACAAAGACTTATTTGAATTTTCCGGTTGCATCTTTCGGGCGTTTTGTAATTTTCGTTTCGTTAAAAGTACCGCCCTCACCATCCATTTGGTTAGCAAAATGGTTATATAGTGACATGCGCCGTTAAAATTAGGCAGTAATGATGCAGAAAGACAACTACCGACTGTTAATTGAGAAGCTCGACCAGTTCATTCGCAAGTATTACGTCAACCGGATCATCCGGGGCAGCCTGTACAGTATCGCCCTGATCTTGGTGCTTTTCATTGGAATGAACGTGCTGGAATACTACAACTACTTCCCGGGAAATATACGAAAAATTCTGCTGTTCTCCTTTTTGGGAGTGAGTGGATTAGCCTTGGCCTGGTGGGTGGGCGTCCCGCTCATGCACTATTTCCGCCTCGGAAAAATCATCTCTCACGACCAGGCCGCCCGCATCATCGGCAATCATTTCGGAGCAATCAAAGACAAGCTGCTCAACGTGCTGCAGCTCAAACGCCAGGCCGGTAGTTCCGGCAATACGGCCGATCTGATCACCGCCAGCATCAATCAGAAATCGGCCGAAATACGGCCCGTGCCCTTCAAATCCGCCATTAACCTGCAGCAAAACCGAAAATACCTGCGCTACGCGCTTCCGCCCCTGCTGGTTCTGGTCATTCTACTCTTCGCAGCGCCCAGCGTGATCAAGGACAGCACCAAGCGATTGATCAACAACGACCTGGAATTCGAACGCCCCGCGCCGTTCCGGTTTGTCGTCGAAGAATCCGATCTGGAAGTTGTGCAATTCGAAGACTATGAACTTTCCGTCAAAGTAGAGGGTAGCCAACTCCCCGACCAGGTATCCATCGACGTCGACAATTACCAATACCGCTTGAAAAAAGAGGCGCCTAACCAATTTACCTATCGATTCAGCAACGTACAGGAAAATACCAATTTCCTACTATTTTCTAGCGGTGTGCGTTCCCGCGAATACGCCCTCGATGTGCTCAAGAAGCCCAATATTGCCGGTTTTGATGTGCAGCTCGATTATCCGGCCTACACCCAGCGCCGCGATGAATCCCTGAAGAGCATCGGCGATCTGGTCGTTCCGCTGGGCACCAAAATCAATTGGGTGTTCAACGCCCAAAATACCGACGAAATCAGTATTCAATTTGCGGGCGCCGATTCGGCCCTGAGCACCCAACGCTTCTCGGATGAGCTCTTCCGCTTCAAACACCGGGCCCTCAAAAATGAATACTACAAACTCTACATCTCCAATCAGGACCTACCCCGCGCCGACTCCATCCGGTACTCCATTTCGGTAATTCCCGACCTCTATCCCTCCATCAGCGTAGAACAATTCCGGGATAGCGTCGACAATCGCCTTATCTACTTTCTGGGTGAAGCCTCCGACGATTACGGCATGCTCAATGTCACCTTCAACTACCGCATTAAACCCCAGGAAGGAGAACAAGGGGAGCTGCAAACGGTCCTCCTAACCA
>CAYWHT010000347.1:0-5253 GCA_964458135.1 uncultured Saprospiraceae bacterium
ATGGGAGACTTTCCGACCAAAGCGGAGGCAGAAAGGTGGTTCCCCAAATTGCGTAAACTTACCGGAGAAGATGATTGCTGGGTACGCGCCTTCGAGGAACTGCGCCTGCTTCGCCAGGATACTGACAACCTGGCTACCGCTCGATAGCAGGTAATCGATAAAGAAAAGGGTTCAGGGAGCAAACAACCCCCTGAACCCTATTTTGCGCTTCCCATCCCGGGGCGCTAAGCGCTTGCCTGGATTTTGCTTTTAACCACAGCCCCGGTACAGCGGTAGCATCCTCCAGTTATCGATTGACCATCAGTTTTTTGGCCTGTACTTCGCGCCCCACCGTGAGTTTTACCACGTACAGACCGGGTTCCAAATGCATGTTTACCGGCAAGCTATGCGCTCCTGCGCCCTGTCTTCCCGTCGACCACTGCCGGACCCGCTGCCCCAGGTTGTTGAACAACTCAATACGTACCTGTCCGGATGCCGGCAGGTTGTAGCTCAACTGAAATGCCCCGTCACTGGGATTGGGATAAACTTGCATCCGAAAAGTATTTGTCGAGGCTAATGTTTCGCGGACACTTGTAATCAGGGATTCCGGCCGCTCGATCGGCATTGTGGTGTAGAGCCGGTATTCGCCGGGGACGAAGCTCAGGGGGGCATCCGGATCCTGTACCATAATGCTGTCGCCGGTGAAGTATTCGTACCACATGCCGCCCTGCGGGAAGGGGGAGGCAATCGTTCTTTCCGCTACGTCAAAGTTTCCTTGCACCGCTACATCCATGGTTTCGTGCCGCAAATGGATGCTTTTGGCTTGGGTCTCGGCGTTGTTGAGCGTAAAGTCGGTTGTATTAAAAGCCTCAAAATTCGTTTTCAGATAAATCAAAGAAGCCACGCGGTTGTAGAGCCTCCGTCGATTAGGGTCTTCGAAATAGTCCCAGCGGATGGGTTTGAGATCCGTACGGCAACCGGGATCGATCGAGCCGTTGGGACAATAATTAATGGGGAAATCGTAGCCCAGCTCGCCAAACTGCCAAAGAAGCTTGGGGCCGGGAATAGTGTAGAAAAAGGCCGCGGCCAGTTCGGCCCGTTGCAGGGCGGTTTCCAATTCTCTGACATCGTAATCGCCGGAGGAATTGCCAAACTGAAGGTTTTTATACAACATGCGCTGCTCATCGTGGCTTTCCATGTACGGAATCAAACGGGGATTGTCCCATCCCCGAAATTGGTAGGAAGCCGAACGGATATCCGACTCGTAGCCCATGGCCGCCTCGAGGTATTCGTCGTGGGGCCCGAAGCCGCCCCATAACAACATGCCATAATCCGCCAGCACCTCTTCTTCATCGTTATTGGCCAGGTGCTCGAGGGTGACGTAGGCGCCGGGCGTCGTTTCCCAAACCACATCGGCATAATGTTGTAGTATTTCGACCCGGCTAGCGTCGAACTGGTTCCACTGCCCGACGTTGTCCCCCGAATTGATTTGCGTAAATCCTTTTGATAAGTCGAAGCGGAAACCATCTACCCGGAACTCCTCCAGCCAATACCGCATCACCCGTTCGACGAACAACCGGGTAAGCGGGCTTTCGTGGTTAAAATCACTGCCCACGTTGAAGGGATGGCGGGGTTCCGGATTGAGGTAAGGACTTTCTTCGGCCGGCCGGAAATTAGCGGCGTCCCAGTAAAGTTGTGCGAAAGGGCTCTGGCTAAATGCATGGTTGTAAACCACATCGAGGATCACCGCGATCCCCCGGGCATGGGCGGAATCCACCAACGTTTTAAGGTCTTCGGGCGTACCGTAATACTTATCTACCGCCATGTGGAAGGAGGGGTTGTACCCCCAGCTGAGGTTGCCCTCAAATTCGTTGACCGGCATCAATTGGATGGCGTTGATGCCGAGCCGGTCCAAATAATCCAAGGTGTCGATCAGCGACTGGTAGCGGTGATCGGCCAGGAAATCGCGCACCAGCAGCTCGTAAATGACCAGCTCCTCCTCAGGGGGGCGCTGGTAATCCTGCGTTTGCCACACGTATTGCGAGCCGCCGGGGCGCAGCAAAGTAGCAATGCCACTGGTTTTATCGCTCGGGTAATCCGGCAGACCCGGCCAAAGATCCGGCCCGATCTCGCCATCGTGAACGGGATCCAAAACGAGCTCACTAAAGGGATCGGCGATTTTGAGGTTGCCGTCGACGAGGTACTGAAAAATATACATGCTATCGGGCGAAAGCCCATCGAGGGGCAGCCAGAAGGTGGTGTCGTTGGTCGCCCGGCGCATGCGATAAGTGGAATCCAGTTGCCAATCGTTAAAAGAACCGATGACGAAAACGTTTTCTTTGCCCGGGGCGTCGAGGCGCAAAACCACACTCGTGTCGCCCACCCGGTTGATGCCCGGAAGCAAATCTTCGGGGGGATCGACGGCGGCAAAATCTTCGCGCACCACCAAATACTGGAAGGACTCGGTGCGCGCGGAAGAGCCGTCATCAGCGGTAAAGGTAACGAGGTGATTGCCGGCTTCGCCTACCGGAAAGCGGATGTTCAATTCCCTGCCCTCGATTTCGGTAATCAGCTCGCCGTTATCTTCCAGGCGAAGGTTAGCTACTTTGGAGGCGGCAGCCCGCACGGTAATGCTGTCACCGGCCCGGGTGAGCAGCTGCTCGTCATCGGGTTGTAGAAGCGTGGTCAGCAAGTCAGAACCCTGGGAAAAAACCGGCGTGAAGATATCCGAGCCGTCTTCGGCCCGCCCCACGATGGAGCCGCTAAGGTTGCGGAAAACAAAAGACATCTCCAGCACGTCTTCTTTTTCCTCATCGGGAATGCCGTAATAATTCTGGATCTGGTAGGTGATTTGGTACAGGTCGGGCCCGACGCGGGTCATTTCCACTGCGGGATCGTCAACGGCCCAATCCGTTTTGACGTATCGCCAATCCGAAGGGCTGGTGCTTTCGGTGGTGATGACGCCGGTATGGGCGTAAACCGTCCCCTCAAATCCGGCCAGAGCGCCATTGCCCTGGCTGGCGTCAAAAGTGATGGTGACGGTGTCATCCACGGTTGGGAAAATCGGGTCGGTAGTTACCACCTGAGCGGTAAGGATGGCCGTGGTGAATAGGCAAGCGACTAGTGAAAATAAGCGGATCATATGCTGGGTTTGTTTAAGGTGCAAATTCTTCATTGTAAAGCTTTACCAGCCGGCGAATATCGCCGGCGCCAAATTCTTTGTTTTCGATACGCGCCACAAGTTGGGGCGCATCCGAGAAAAAATCGCTCATCTGCTTGATGAACTTTTTCTCTTTCTGTTCCGCCTCAATGCGGCGCCCCTTAGCGGAATGCTCCAGGATATAAGTATGTACGAACTTGACGTAGCCAGGCTGTTTGTCTCCCATGATGTTTTTAGTGCCCGTGCGCTCGCTAAACTTGGTGTGTTGGTATAAATGAATGGGACCCTCATCGATGAGCACCCGGACGAAACGGTCTTCCAATACGGCGAAGGAATCCACGCCCCAAACAAATCCCAGCACGTTTTCGGGTTTCAATTTTTGGGCTTTGGATTGAGGGTCGCCGCGAAACAGGAAATCATCCTGACCGATCTGGAAAGCGATCCGGCCGCGGTGGAAGGTGCTGTCCTTAGCTTGGTAATGGCCGCGGGTGAAGGACTGGGCGTTGGCGGAATTACTAATTACCAAACAGATAAACAAGAAGAAGTGATATGTGCGCATGAGGTCGGGTATTTTTTCGAGCATTTAAAATTAAAAAATGTCTTTTTAATACGAGCACCTTTTCCAAATTTCCGTACGGGATAAAAAAAAGCGCAACCGGAACTCTCCCGATTGCGCTTTATTTTTTAGTGGAGACGGCGAGAGTCGAACTCGCGTCCAGAGAAAGCACCAGCTAGCTTTCTACATGCTTAGTTGCTGCTTGGATTGTCGGGTTTGCGAAAGGTGCGGCAACCAACCCATACGCAAACCTTATCCCCTAACTTTCGCCATTAGATCGGGGCCGGTCTGATGGCTAGCCTGAGGGTTGTTGATAGGCGGCACGCTGTATATCAGGCGTCAAGCGTGCGGCCCAAAGGCATTCTAAGACCTGGTCTTAGGCTGCCATGGCGTAGTTAGATTCGCCATATAAAAAGATTTGATTACCATTTGTTAACGGAGTGAGCCATCCTGCTCCGGCATGCTTACTAACCAGTTGACAGTCCTGTCGATTCCTATACGTCCCCGGTTAGTTGTTGAACTATCAGCTGACCGTTGTCTTGGCTGACCATTCTATTTATTTTACCGTTTTTGCCAACGGCTTGCAAAAATACAAACAGGACAGACAAACTAAAAGTTCCTTCAGCGTAACTTAATTGTTAAACTATTAAAGAACGACAAAAAGGGGGAAACCGCTTTGGTTTCCCCCAAAAAACACTCACTAGTTTATGATGCTTCTTTGATAGTTTGTCTATGTTCTTTAATTAATAGATACGGTAAATGGCGAAATCGTTGTATTAAAAAGGCGAAAAATTTATTTTTCTTGCAATTCCCGCTTTTTTTGTCTGCATTTGGCAAGAGCGCCTCTTACGGCGAGGCGAGGCGCTCCAGCCCTTTTTTCAAATAATCCGGTATAATTTTTACAGGTTTTCTATTGGTGAATGAAGCGAAATAGTATGTTTAAGGCATTATTCGGACGATGCTGACAATACGAAACCAACAAAACGGGAGACATGAAGTTAGGAATCATCCGGGAGCGCAAAACGCCACCAGACGCCAGGACGCCTCTCATTCCGAGCCAGTGCGCGCACGTGCAAAAAGTGTACGACTTGGATCTGACTGTCGAGCCCTCACCGGGGCGTTGCTATCAGGACGAGGAGTATCGCCGGGCAGGTATTCGATTAAAGGAAGACCTTTCGGATTGTGAAATCTTGCTAGGCGTAAAAGAAGTGCCCATTGAGCACTTGCTTTCCGAAAAGACTTATTGTTTTTTTTCGCACACCATTAAGAAGCAACCGCACAACCGGGATTTACTCCGCGCCATACTAGAGAAGGGCATTCGCCTCATCGACTACGAAGTGATGACCGGGAAGGATGGCTACCGCCTTATCGCCTTCGGGCGTTTTGCGGGCATGGTGGGCGCCCACAATGCCGTGTATGCTTTCGGCGAACGCACCGGCGCCTTTCAGCTGCCGCGTATGCATTCTTTTTACGACTATCACGCGGCCAAAGAATATTACCGTCAGCTGGAGCTGCCGCCCCTGAAAATCGTCCTTACCGGTACCGGCCGGGTGGGAAC
>CAYWHT010000348.1:0-5251 GCA_964458135.1 uncultured Saprospiraceae bacterium
TGGTGTTGCTCGATAAGGTTCAGCGCGTAATGGAAGTCTTCGCTCAAGACGAGATGTGCTTTATCCATGAAGAAAATTCGGAGTTTATAACAGAGCAATATGGTGCTCAGTATCAAAAAGTAAAGATTTTGAACCCTTATGTCTGGAGGATGTTTTTTATCCGAATCAATATTTGCTTACTTTTGCGATGTGCATTTTTTGCACAAAAGTGAAATCTCCCATCATTATGAAAGTTCAAGAAGCTACTACCAAGCCGTTTAAGTTTAAGAAATTCACGATCAACCAGGATAAGTGTACGATGAAGATCGGCACCGATGGCGTTTTGTTGGGGGCATGGGCCGACCTTTCGGGGGCCCGGAAAATACTGGACGTCGGCACCGGCACCGGCGTCATTGCGGTCATGCTTGGCCAACGGTCGCCCGAAGCCACGATCCACGCCGTGGAAATCCACAAAGATTCTTTTGAGCAAGCCAAAGAAAACTTTGCTCAATCTCCCTGGGCGGAGCGCCTGCAAGTATTCCACACTTCCGTACAAGATTTTGCCGACGAACATCCCGAAAGCTACGATCTGATCGTCAGTAACCCGCCTTTCTTCACGGGGGGCACCTTTTCCCACAATCACAACCGCACCAACGTGCGGCACGCCGTTAAGCTTCCCCACGGCGACCTGTTACACGCCGTCCGGGATTTGCTCACCCCCAAGGGAAAATTCTGCGTAGTGCTTCCCCTCATTGAAGGATTGCGTTTTCAGGAGCGGGCTGGCAACTACAATCTCTACTGCAACAAACTTACCGAAGTACGCCCCAAATCGGGGAAACCCGTAGAGCGCCTTCTGCTGCAATTTGAAAGAGAAGAAAAAAGCAAGGTGAAGAATACCCTCACCATTCAGAAGAGTAAGCAAAACGATTGGACCAAGCAATACACCGATCTTACCGGCGATTTTTACTTGAATATGTGATTGTTGCGGCAACTGTTAATTACGAGCGGGCCAAAGCAAAGAAGGGAAACGAAATCAATGTTCGTTTCCCTTCTTCATTTCAGTTAACCAGCCCTTCGTCAGCCGGTTCAGCATTCTGAGATTCTTCGATAATCTTGCGTGCGAGTAAGAGAATGGCAGGGTCATCCAAATGAACAATACCTCCCTGCGGGCCAGGTTGGAAGTGGGTGCTGGAAATGCCGCCATTTTCGTATTTCTTGGCGCCAAAATAATTGCGAACGGTCTGTTCGTCAATTTTCAATTCCCGGGCGATCCGACGCACACCGCCGGTGGGGAGACGATGCTTGATGTCTCGCAGTTCATCAAAAGTGATGTTCATATTTGAGATGGTTTTGTTTCAGAGGAAGCTGCATACTACAACCTTAAGGTGGGAAGACTTTGGTTAAACGGTTCTTGTAAGTTAGGGTATTTTCCAATTTAAAACAAAGCCAAAGCAAAGATTTCTGGTCTAAAATTAGGAGTTCGCAGAAATTCCTAAAAGGATATTTTGGGCCGCAAAGGCCGTCCGTTCCGGCTTCCAAAGGGGCGCCTGGTTTTCGAGGCACTAAAACTTGGCCGAAACGCCAAGCAACCCGTTCAGTCCCAATACCGGATAATTCCGCCAGCGGTGCCGCTTATTATTGGCGAGGTTGTTGATCCGGACAAAGCCCCCCAGGTTATCGGTAAAGCGGTATTCAGCCCCCAGGCTGATGTCGAAAAGGGTATTGAGGTTGTCCGAACCACCGTCTGCGGTTCGGAACGGGACTCCATTTTCGAGATAAAAGTCTCCGCGCAGTTGAAGCCGGTTTTCCAAAGTCTGGTAAGTTGCGCCGACATTGACGGTAAAGGCCGGTAGATGCCAAGCCTCGTCCTCGTTTTCGGGAGAGTATACCCGCTGGGCAACGGTGCCCGTTAGCTGAAAACCCTCAAAGACCGGCCAGGTCAGAGCGCCCTGTATCGTAAAGATGCTAAGGGTGTCGTATAAAACATTTAAGCGGGGAATAGTATCCTGGTTGCTGAGGAAGAGCGCCAAATTGTCGGCGTCTTTATAGCTCACCTTGCCTTCGTAGGTGGCCCCCTTGATCTCGCCGCGCACGCCGCCGTAATACTCAAAATAGCGGGTGTTGCGCAGTTCGATGCGGGAGACAATGAAGGGGCTGTAGTCGACCAAATTGCGGAAATTGTTTTTCTCCAGATCACCGCCCGCTCCAACAAAGGCGGTTAAGATGCTCCCAATCACATTGGCCGAAACTTCGATATCCGGAAAAAACGAAAATTCATCATCACTGGAAGCCAGATTGACGCCCACCTTGGCCTTAAAGCGATCGCCGTGGTAGGTGTAGGAGGGGTGGAAGAAGAAGTTGTTGAGGTCCTGGGAGACGGTGTCGCGGTAACTGGTGAAATCGGTGCGTAATTCCAGCCGCAGCGGATCGCTTTCGTTGAACCACTTAGTGCCTTGTATGCGGAGGTCGAAGCCGTTTTCACGCACCGAATAGTTGTCTTTCAAATGGTAAAAATCGAAGCCGGCGCTGTAGTTGAAGTCAGCGCGGGTGCGCTCCCCATTGAAGATTTTGGCGCTGGCCATAAAGGTGTTAACGCGCTGTTTAACGTCGTCTTCGGCGAAGGAAACTTCCGAAGTATCCAGGAAGTCGAGCTCGTTATAGCCGAAGAAATTGTACTGATCCCGTTCGTAGGCGAGCTTGCCGTTGAGGGCGAATCCCTGCTCGAAATAGTAGGCGCCGTTGACGCTGCCGGCGCTGTTGACGAAGCGCTGGTTTTCCACGTTTTCGTCGTTATTGGCGGAGTGGTGCCGCAGGTCAATCCCGAGGTCAAAATCTTCGCTTCCCGTATCGTAGGCCAACAGCCCGTAGAGGGCGCGGGGAAAGCCCCCTCCCAGGCGTGCATAGCCGTTGTAGAGATCCTGGTTGCCGGCTCGCTGCAGCGCGATGGGCCGGATTTTCGGCGGCGGGTACTCTACGTTGAGGATCTGGCTGCGAATGTCGTAGTACTGCCGCTTGCGGGTCGTGTCGAGCGGGGGCAGCTCAGGGCTGAGATTGTATTTCTCGGTGTCTTTGAGCCGGGCGTTGAAGTCTTTGATCACGTCTACCTGTTCGGTTGGCAGCTCCTGGTTTTGGGCGAAAGCCGGCGCCGCCAACCCGAATAAAAGCCCGAAGAATAAAATATATTTAGTGCGTTGCATGGTATTCTTAAAGTTGGTGTTACGCAATAAGGATTTATTGGTTGCCGCCGGTATTGCTGCTGTTGGAATTGTTTTCCTCGCTGAATTCCATGGCCCCCGAATCCGGATTCCTGTTCAGGCGGCTGGATTCTTCGATTTGTTGGTTGATCGCTTGTAGTTTGCGCCGGGCTTCCGAGACGAGTTGGGGGTCTTCATCGTAGTTTTCCAGCAGGGCTTCCAGGGCGGCCCGGGCGTTGTACAGGTCGCTTTGTTCGCGCAGCACATCCGACAGCAGCAGGATGCTTTTCGCCACCCAGTAGGGGTAGGCGGAGCTTTCCTGGTTGGCTTTGATGAGCAACTCTTTGGCGGTGGCCAGCTCCCGTTGTTCGTAATGTATTTTGGCGATCAGGAAGCGGGCTTCGGCCGTCTGTTCGTTATCACTCATTTCCACCACCTTGTTCAAGGCGTTTAGTGCGCCGGCGTAATCCTGCCGGTCGTAAGCCAGCTTGCCCAGGTAAAAGTTGGCCGTGGCCCGTTGTTGCTCGGTGGCGTTGGGGTTATTGGAGACTTTATTGGCCAGCGTGTAGAGCGCCTGCACATTATTGGTGCGGTAGGCGCTGCGCAGGGCGCCCAGCTGGGCTTCGAAGCGGATGTTTTCATTGGGGGCCGCCGTTTCCAGTTTGGTGTAAAATTCGAAGGCCTTCTCGAAATTCTGTTCGTGGTTGTAGGCGATGATGGCGGCCTTTTCCAAAGCTTTATTGTAGTAGCGGCTCTGCCCCTGATCGACGACGTATTCGTAATCCTGCAGCGCCTGGCTGTAACGTCTGAGCACGCTATAGGACTCCCCGCGTTGGAAGTGCGCCTGCAGGCTGAAGCGGCCATTGGGGAAATTGTTGAGGTAGTTGGTGTAAGCGGCCACGGCCCGTTCGTAGTTGCCGTTTTCGAATTTGACCACCGCGGCTTTGAAGTTGATGGAATCCCGGGCGAAATTGTCTACGTTCTGACCGGTCGTCTCCAGGAAGGCAAAGTATTCGTTGGGGCGGCCGAGATCTTTAATGTAGATTTCTTCCAGCGCGTTGAGGGCGATACCGGCTTCTTCGGCGCTCGGATTATTATTAACCACTCGTTTGTAGTATTCGATGGCCCCGGCCAGGTTTCCCCGGTTGTAGGTGATCAGGCCGAGTTTGATGAGCGCCTGATTGATGAGCGGGGAGCGGTCCCGGTACTCGCGGATGAGGCGCTTGAGGGGCGAAGCGGCCTGCTCCAGCCGGCCGATTTCTTGATAGGTGGCGCCCAACTGCAGCAGGGCGTCGTCGGCGTATTCGGAGCGTGGATAGTTGTTGGCAATCTTCTCCAGGGCAAGGATCTTATCCGTCGCGCGGCCCCGCAATCCCTCGATGACGGCTTTCTGAAACATGGCGTACACAAAATCGGGGTAGCGGTTTTCGATGGCCCGATTGTAGTATTGCAGGGCGCTGCCGTATTGGTTTTGTTTGAAGTGGCAATCGCCCGCGCGCAGCGCGGCGTCGCCCAGTAGTTCATTACTTACCTTTTCGTTGCGGATAAACCGGCTATTGCGATTTAATCCTTCGACGGCATCCACAAAGTAAGGGAGCGCCGTGGCGTAGTTATTCTTTTTGAAGTAATTATAGCCCTGCAGGTAGTTGGCGGTGAAGATGTTGGATTCGTCCGGCATATTCCCCAGGGTTCGGGCTGCCGTCAGGAATTCATTCATCCGGCGGATGCTTTCCTCGTATCGCCCCTGGCGGTGGGCAATGTCTCCCAGCCAGTAGGTCGCCAGGGCCTTGGTCTTTTGCTCGATCGGGTATTCCAACGATTTGCGAAATAGCCCCGCTGCGGATGCCAATTGCCCCTCCTGCATCAACTGAATGCCCCGGTAGAGGGTCACCTTTTGGTAAGTTTCCAGAATCTTGGGGTCCTTGTCGGCCATGTTCTCAATGATATCGATGGCCTGTTGGTAGTCCCGGTAGGAGAGGAAGATTTCACTCATTAATTTTTGGGCATCCAGGTAGTACTTACTGTCGGGCGGGATGGTGCGCAGGGCGGAGACGGCTTCCCGCGATTGGTTGAGTTCG
>CAYWHT010000349.1:0-5247 GCA_964458135.1 uncultured Saprospiraceae bacterium
GAGGAAAGCAACCCATTTCCTCCAATAAGAATCAACCCAAATCAAAAACGATTCCCCTCCACTCCTCCACTCCTCCACTCCTCCACTCCTCAACTCCTCCACTCCACCCCCCCCCGATCGTGCATTTCCCCAACCCCCCACCACCCCTCACCAAAATACTGTTAATCTTTTATTATTATCTGCCCACAGCTCATCCCCACAAAGGGGTTATTGTTAAATTTGTGTTTCCAAATTAAAACACCTTATGCGCATCATCACGTTAACGGTTTTATTGGTTGGCTGGGGAATGAGCCCGTTATTCAGCCAGCAACAAGTGGTTAGCTGGCAATTTTCGGTAGAGCTCATTTCCGGACAGGAATACCGGCTGCGGGCGGAAGCCCAAGTGGATCCCGGCTGGTTTATTTACTCTCAGCACCTGGAGGAAGGGGGGCCCGTACCGACTGCTTTCACTTTTGAAACCCAGCAAGGAGTTGAATTGATAGGGGAAACGGAAGAAACGGGTGACAAAAAGGAAGGCTACGACGACATCTTTGGCATGAAAGTCATCAAGTACAGCAAGCAGGTGACCTTTACCCAAAAAGTAAAGCTTAAGGCGCGCCGTGGCAAAGTGGCGGGATTTGTCACCTTCATGACTTGCGATGACGAGCGTTGCCTGCCGCCCCGGGACGTTCCCTTCGAGCTGTCCATTCCGTAAATTAGTAAAAGTGCAAACCCGACCGCCATATGCGATATCTTGCCATCCTGCTCGCCCTTGTTTGGAGCGGTAGCCTTAGCGCGCAGATTCTTGACCCGGTAAGCTGGTCGACGAGCTACGAACAAGTCGGAACGGCAACCTACGACATCAAAATCAAAGCCTCCATCGACGAGGGCTGGACGATCTACTCCCAGCACCTGGAGCCGGGAGGCCCCGTGCCCACCGAGATTCACTTCGAGCCCGACAATCACTTTCAACTCGAAGGCGAAGTTGAAGAGGGAGGGAATCTTTCCGAAAAAGATGATCCCATTTTCGGCATGCGCGTAGCCAGTTTTTCGGATTCCGCCGTATTTACTCAGCGCGTCGTGGTAAAAGACCTTTCCCGCCCCATTCGGGGAAGTGTTTATTATATGACTTGTGACGACGAGCGCTGCCTGCCGGCGACGGAAGAAGCTTTCACCCTAAGCTTTGAGGCTTCCGAAGCCGAAGGCGCCGGCGCCACGAGCCCCCCGGCGGTCTATCAGGAGCCCAACGACCCCGTGGGCTGGGAGGCGCAACTCACCCAAGCCGGCGAACGCACTTACGAGCTAACCATCAAGGCCCGGATCGGCAAGGGCTGGAATATGTACTCCCAGGATATGGATCCCGATAAGGTTGGCCCCATTCCCACCGCCCTCTTCTTTGAAACCGAAGAAGGTGTTGAATTGCTGGGGCCCACCCAGGAACGCAGTAGCAAGCGCGAAAAGGTCTACGATCCGAATTTTGGCATGGATTTGCTCAAGGTAAAGGAAGAGGCCGTCTACCAGCAGCGCTTTCGCACCGCCGATACGGTGCAGCTGGTTAGGGGGTACCTGGAATATATGGTCTGCAACGAAGAAAAGTGCCTTCCCCCGGCTGCGCTTGACTTCCGCATCCGGCCGGCTGCGCTGAGCGTGCAAATCGGCCCGGAAGCGATGGATCAGGCCGCGGTCAGTGACGCCGACCTGTTTCAGCGGGTGATGAGCAAACCCCGGCTCGACCAACCCGTACAGCAATGCAGTAGCGGGCAGGCCATCCGCAGCGGTAAGAATAACTGGCAAATTTTCGTCCTCGGCTTTCTCGGCGGCCTCGTAGCCCTCCTGACTCCCTGCGTATTCCCTATGATTCCCCTGACGGTGAGCTTTTTCACCAAGGGAAGCGATCAGGAACGCAGCAAGGGTTTGGGGCAAGCCGCGCTCTACGGCTTCTTCATCTTGCTGGTCTATCTCGTATTGAGCATCCCTTTCCACCTGATGGACAGCATCAATCCCGATATCCTCAACGATATTTCCACCAACGTTTATCTCAACATTGCCTTCTTTCTCATCTTTCTGTTTTTCGCCTTTTCCTTTTTCGGCTATTACGAGCTGACCCTGCCGGATAGCTGGAGCAACAGGGCCAGTGCGGCCGAAGGGCTCGGCGGCTTGGTGGGCGTATTTTTTATGGCGTTGACGCTGGCCCTGGTGTCTTTTTCCTGCACGGGTCCTATTCTGGGTTCCCTGCTCGCCGGGGCCCTGACCTCCGATGGGGGCGCCTGGCAGCTCACTTCGGGCATGGGAGGCTTCGGCCTGGCTTTGGCCTTGCCCTTTGGTCTCTTTGCGGCTTTTCCGCGCTGGATGAACAGCCTACCGAAATCGGGAGGGTGGTTGAACGAAGTGAAAGTGGTGCTTGGCTTTTTGGAACTGGCGCTGGCCCTGAAGTTCCTTTCAAACGCCGATTTGGTCAAACACTGGGGCTTGCTGAAGATCGAGCCCTTCCTGGGCTTGTGGATCGTTATCTTTGCGGGGCTCGGGCTGTATTTATTCGGAATTATCCGCTTCCCGCACGATTCGCCGGTGCGTAAATGGTCTGCGCCGCGCATTGCGCTGGGAGCGCTCTCCTTTGCTTTTGTCTTATATCTGGCCTCGGGCTTTCTGTACAATGAACGGGCCGGCTCCTACCGGCCGCTCAAGCTGCTGAGCGGTCTGGCGCCGCCGGTGTGTTACAGCTTTTTCCAACCCTGCGATTGCCCGCAAAACCTCAACTGCTTTAAAGACCTGGAAACCGGGCTCGCCTACGCCCGCGAAGTGGATAAGCCGGTGATGATCGACTTCACCGGTTACGCCTGCGTCAATTGCCGGAAAATGGAAGAGCACGTCTGGCCGGAATCGCCGGTATACAGTACCCTGAAGAATGATTTCGTACTGATCTCTCTTTACGTAGACGACAAAAAAGAGCTACCGGCCGAGGAACAGATCGTCGTGGAAAAAGCCACCGGCGGCACTCGAACCCTGCGCACCTACGGCAATAAATGGTCCCATTTCCAAACCGAGTATTTCCAGGCCAATTCACAGCCCTACTACGTGCTGCTTTCTCCGGAAGGAAAACTGCTCAGCAATCCGGTGGGTTATACTCCCGATGCCGGCAAGTACGCCAACTTTCTGGAATGCGGCCTGAACGCCTACCGACGCCTAACCCTGGAATGATGGCGCGCCCGGCCGAAGAAACGAGAACGGGGGCGCCATCATTCCAGGGTTACGAGGAGCTGATTCTTATCTACGGGTTGCCCTTTATTCACCTTGATCTCCTTAATTTTCCCATCGCCGGGGGCCTTGATGACGTTTTCCATCTTCATGGCTTCCAAAATCAGCAAAGTATCGCCTTTTTGGACTTCCTGGCCGGGTTGGGAGTCGATGCTTAGTACGAGGCCGGGCATGGGCGCTTTGATGTCTTTGACCTGCAGGGCGGAATTATCGGCCAGGCCGAGCCGGTCCACCATTTGATCTACCGGATCAGCGATGTGTAAATCGAAGATGCTGCCGTTGACTTTGATGCGCAGCTGCTTAGCGGGATAGTCGACCTCCAGAATTTCCGCCCGGTAACTGATGCCGTCTTTAAGGATGTGAAATTCCCGTTCGTTGTTGGTTACCGCGTCGAGCTGTTCGATGTCCAGATGGATAAACTCCTGATCGTCGTTGACGTAGACTTTGTAGTCCTGGCTTTTCATCTTCATTAGGGTTTTAGTATAGTAGCTTTCAGGCCAATTTACCGATTTTGCCCATAAAATAGACTTCGAAAATAGTGTAAATCAGGTAGACGGCGAAAAAGGGTAGAATAAACCACTTGCTGGAGGGCTCGTAAACCTGAAAATAAATCAGGATCAGTACTGCGGAAAGGGCTAGTTTCGCTACCGAAAAGCCGAGGACGACCGTGGTGAAGGCGTTTTTATTTGCTCCGCGCGCCGCCCGCAACCCCAGAAAAAACATGACGACCGAAAGCATGACGAAAAGAAACAGGGCCAGCCATCCCAGGAAGGCAAATTCGGCGATAGCGGGTACGTAGTAAAGCAGGTAAAGCAGGAGAGCGGTAGCGGCCGACACCAGAGATAATTCAGCAAAAAAACGCCGGGTGCTCATGGAGGGAAGGGAGTTTAGCCATCGTCGTTGCCGATGAGATCTTTAAGGGTGATGTACAATGCGGCGAAAATCGCCAATAGAGACAAAGCAACGGTAAAGTAGGGGCGTTCCGTCTGAACGCGTTCGTCGAGTTTTTGTCCGAGAAACGCCCCCACTAAGATGATTATCGCCATCTGGAAAGCCATGCCCGAATACTTCATGTAATTCTGGAGCTTTCCGTCGGGCTTTCGGTTTTTTTTGCCGGAGGGCTTATCCTTGTTGCTGGATTCCCGCTGATGGTTTTGATTTGGCAATGTCTTGCTTATCTTCTTTTGATGTTTCGTTATTGGAGGCGGTGCGTTGATTAAAGGCTTTGCCTTTCTGTTCGGATCCCATATGGCAGGAAACGTTGAACACCGCTCCGGACTGTACGATCAGCTTGTTGGTGCTGATGTCGCCACTGACGTTGGCGGAATCCCGGATGTTCAACAGCTCGGTAACATTAAGCGTACCTTCAAACTTGCCTTCGATTACGGCATTCTTACACTGAATCTCGCCATCGACGTGGCCGGTAGGGCCTACGATGACTTTCGCCTTGCAAACCAGCTTACCCTTGATCTTGCCATCTACGCGGATGTCATTTTCGGAGGTAACGGTTCCTTCTACCAGGGTGCCACTGACCAGGCTGTTCAACGAGCCCGGCGTGCTAGGCGGCATCATGGCGCCGCCTTTAGACTTCACTGCCTCTTTTTTGTTGTTACCAAACATGGGTGTTGCTTTTAATAAGTTTAAAAATAACCCGCCGTTTCCCACGAAACAAACGGTTTTTGGGACAGAGCACTATAGTCCAACAACCCAGAATTTCGCTTCGCGTCTACTGCCTAGTGTGAAATTATGGCGCAGCTATTTTTTTAGCTCGCAAGTCCGGGATCCCAACCGCAGGGTCAGGGGCAAAAAACGTAGGCGATGCCTAAGCATCGGCGAGGCTTTTTAACGCAGCGAGCTGGAAAAAAGAGCAAGTCAGCAATCACAAATTTTGGGTTGTTGGACTATATATAACTCCTCAATAATAAAAAATATCGGTTAAACGGGAGTAACCGGGGTTCATATTTATAGTCTGACAACTCAGGATTTGTGAAAATATGACGCCGCTATTTTTTC
>CAYWHT010000350.1:0-5243 GCA_964458135.1 uncultured Saprospiraceae bacterium
GAACAATTTTCCCCTTGCCATATTTTCCGCCGCGTTTTCACCCATCAACTACTACTAATCCCCGGGCTTTGAGCCAGCCAATCGCGAAAAGCGTCGTAATCGACGGGGAGTTGTACGGCTTCCTTGGGCCGGTCGATCAGGTCAATTAGCCGGTCGGGCACGTTGATGGATTCCTCGATGGTGTTTTCCACCTCGTCTTTAAATTTGGCGGGGTGAGCCGTCTCCAGAATGACGCCTTTCAGGTTGGGGTATTGCTGTTGGTGGGCATCGAGGGCGAGATAGCCCACGGCGCCGTGGGGGTCGATAGTGTAGTCGAAGCGCTCTTTGATCAGGCGCATGGCCCGGCGGGTTTGTTCGTCGGTAAAGGCGTAGCCGCTGATCAATCGCCGCATATTTTCCCAAACGGCGCCATCGTTGCCTTTCACCAGATCAAAAAGGTTGCGCATACGGGCGAAGTTGCTGGGGTTGCCTACGTCCATGGCGTTAGAAAGGGTGCGGCGGGTGGGAAGGGGGGTAAAATCTCCTGAATTCAGGTAGCGGGGCACGACGTCATTGACGTTGGTGGCCGCAATAAACTGTTCGATCGGCAGCCCCATGCGCCGGGCCATCAATCCGGCAGTAAGGTTGCCAAAGTTCCCACTGGGCACGCAAAAAACCACCGGCCGGTCGTCAACCGGCAGCTGCCGGTAAGCTTCGAAATAGTAAAAAGACTGCGGTATGAGGCGGGCAATGTTGATGGAATTAGCCGAAGAAAGGCGCAACTTTTCCCGCAGGCCGGCATCGAGAAAGGCCCGCTTGACCAACGCCTGGCAATCGTCAAATACGCCATCCACCTCCACGGCGGTCACATTATCGCCCAAGGTGGTGAGCTGCTTTTCTTGTAGCGGGCTGACTTTTCCACTAGGATACAAGATGACGACCCGGATGCCGGGGGTGCGGTGAAACCCCATGGCCACCGCCCCCCCGGTATCGCCAGAAGTGGCTACTAAAATGGTCAGCTCGCGGGATTCGCCGCGGTTGAAATAACTCATCAGGCCGGCCATAAAGCGCGCACCAAAATCCTTGAAAGCCAGCGAAGGGCCGTGGAATAACTCCAGGACGCACTTCATGGCGTCCAGTGGAACTAGCGGCGCCGGAAAATTGATGGCCCGCTGCACCAAATCCCGTAAATCCACTTCGGGAATGGCGCCGTCGAATAAGCGCCGGCTAACTTCAAAGGCAATCTCGGGAAAGGTAAACCGCCGCAGATTCTCTATGAATTCGGTATTCAGGCGGGGCAGCTGCTCCGGCATGTACAAGCCGTTGTCTTCCGGCAGGCCGCGCAAGACGGCTTCCCGCAAGCTTACTCTCAATGATGGATTATTGGTGCTGTAAAGTTTCATTGCATCTGGAATTGATGATTTAACACTTGAAGGCTCCTTCCTGGTTGATGGTGCTGATGTAGGTCTGGTTGGCGATGCCGGCGCGGGTGTAAATATCGGCCATGGCTTTCCCCACCGCTTCGGCCTTTAAATTGTTATTGCTAAGCGCAAAAATGGAGGGACCGGCGCCGGAAATGCTGCAGCCCAACGCCCCGGCCTCGAGGGCGGCTTCCTGCGCCTGATAAAAATGGGGGATCAGAGGCGCGCGTTGGGGCTCGATGATGAGGTCGTGCAGGGAACGGGCAATCAACCCGAAATCGGAATGGTACAATCCGACAATCAAGCCGGCGAGATTGCCGGATTGTTTAATCGACTGGCGCAGGCTAACGTTTTCGGAGAGTACGGCGCGGGCTTCCCGGGTGAGAATTTCCACCTCCGGGTGGAGCACCGTAGCGTACAATCCGGGTGGGAGGGGCAGCCGGTGTACGTCTAGCGTCTCATTATCGCGAATGAGGATGATGCCGCCCAGTAGGGCAGGGGCGACGTTGTCGGCGTGGTAGGCGCCGTCGGCCACCTGTTCTCCCGCTACCGCAAATGGCAACAACGCCCGCTTGGATAAGGGGCGGCGCAGCAGTTCATTGACCGCCATGACCGCGGCCGCCGCACTGGCGGCACTCGACCCCAAACCGCTGCCGAAAGGCATCTGCTTGTGGATCTCCAGTTCGATGCCCCGTCCGGATTCCCCCAAATGTTCCAGCAGCTTCTGCGCCGCATAGCCCGCCGTATTTTTTTCCAACTCATAAGGTAACTGACCGCGGGCGCCGCTTATTTTGGTGATGCGCAGACCCGGCTGACCGGAAAAGCGCGCAATGACCTCGTCGCCCGGACGTTCCAGGGCAAAACCCAAAATATCGTATCCAACCGCCACGTTGGCTACCGTAGCGGGAGCAAATACTTTTACTCCAGCGGTCATAATTTCTGTGTTGTACGCATTAAGATAGAAAATTACCGATCTGCAAAATTTCGGCGAACACCCCGGCGGCCGTAACCTCCGCCCCGGCGCCCGGCCCGCGCACCACCAGCGGGCGATCGCGATACCGCTCGGTAGTGAACACGATCATGTTATCGCTGCCGCTCAAGCCGTAAAAAGGATTGGCCTCGTCTACCGCTCGCAGCTCAATGGCGGCTTGTTGCCCCGCCTCCAATTTGGCAATGTAACGCAACACCTTTCCCGAACCGGAAGCCTCCTTTCGCAGATTTTCGAAATGGGCGTCGGCGGCTTCCAATTCGCGGAAAAAGTGATCCAGGCCTTCCGCTTGCCGGCAAGCCTCGGGCAAAATAGGTTCCACGTGGATGTCTTCCTGCTCCAGGGCCATACCCGTCTCCCGGGCCAGGATCAACAGCTTGCGGCGTACATCACTACCATTGAGGTCGTCGCGTGGATCGGGTTCGGTAAAGCCGCGCTCCCGCGCCTCGCGCACGATGGCGCTAAAAGAGATTCCCTCCCGGAAAGAGTTGAAAATAAAGGATAGCGAGCCGGAAAGCACCCCCTCAATCTTGAGAATGCGATCCCCACTAACGATGAGATCATTGAGGGTGGAAATTACGGGTAAACCCGCTCCCACATTGGTCTCGTAGTGAAACTGCACGCCCCGCTTGGCGGCGATGCGCTTGAGGCGCTCGTACTTCAGATAAGAGGCCGAAGCGGCTAACTTATTCGGGGTGGAAATCGAAATGCTGGCGTCAAGAATGGTCTCGTAGTAGTCTGAAATATATTCACTGGCCGTGTTGTCGATGAAAATGGTATTCGAAAGATTGAATTCTTTCATCCGTCTGACAAAAGAGGCGATGTCGGTAGCTTCCTCGGAAGCTTGCAGCTTTTCCTTCCAATGCTCCAAATGGATGCCCCCCGCATCGAACAGCATTTGCCGGCTGTTGGCCAATCCAATGATGCGCACTTCTACAGAACGATTCTCCCTTAAAAATTCGGCGTGCCCCTTGATTTGTTCGATTAAGGTGCTGCCAATCAGCCCGACACCAAGCATGAAGAGGTGAAGCTCCTTGGCGTCGGAAAGAAAGAAGCCTTCGTGCAGCGCATTTAGGGCTTTAGCCTCGTCTTCGGCGCTGACGACTACCGATATATTCCGTTCGGAAGATCCCTGGGCAATGGCTATCGCGTTGATTCCGTTCTTTCCCAGGGCTTGAAAGAGGCGGCCCGCTATGCCCGGACGGTAACGCATATTTTCGCCAATGACGGCCACCGCCGACAATCGCTCTTCGATTTTCACCGGGTGGATGACCCCCCGGCTGATTTCCGTTTCGAAGATTTCCTCCACCGCCCGTTTAGCCTCCATGGCCCGGTCTGGTTTAATGGCGAAGCTGATGGAATGCTCGGACGATCCCTGCGTAATCAAAATCACGTTGATGCCGGCCTGGGCCAGGTTGCTGAAGAGCCGGGCTGCCGTACCGGGCACCCCCACCAAACCACTGCCGTGCAGCGTAAGCAAAGCAATATTGGAAATCGAGGATATCCCGCGAACCGGATGCCCATCGGTCGCAGCCTGCCGGGAAATGCGCGTGCCCGGAAATTCCGGATTGAACGTATTCCGGATCACAAGCGGAATTTCCCGGTCTAGAGCCGGCTGTATCGTCGGAGGATAAATCACTTTGGCGCCAAAATGAGAGAGCTCCATAGCTTCCGAATAGGTCATACCCGGGATGGTGAAGGCCCGGCTCACTTTGCGGGGATCGGCCGTAAGCACCCCGTCTACATCGGTCCAAATCTCTATCAACTCAGCTTCCAATCCCGCCGCTAAAAGGGCTGCGGTGTAATCCGATCCTCCCCTACCCAAAGTAGTGGTCAGCCCGCCTTTAGCGGAAGCGATAAAGCCTGTAACTATTTGAATTTCAGGATTTTGGAAATAAGATTCTCGAATTAGCCGGTAGGTCTTTTCGTAGTCTACCCGGGCGCCGCCGAAGGAATTATCCGTCTTGACCAGTTTACGCGCATCGAGGTAATTGGCGTTGATCCCCTCGTGGCGCAGGGCATGGGCAATAATGAAGGCGGCATTGCGCTCCCCGAAGCTCAATACATAATCCATCGTTCGGGGAGAAGCTTCCCGGACCAGAAAAATGCCGTACAACAAGTTGCGCAGCACTTCGTGGTTGTTTTGCAGTTCCGGAAGGAAAGATTCTAGCTGCCCCGGTCCGAGGAGGGTCCGGGCGGCTTCTTGGTGGCGCCGGCTAAATGACTGAAAATGATCGAAATAAGCCTCATTTCCCTCCGCCGCCATGCGGCTCATTTCAATCAAGCCATCCGTCACGCCCCCAAAGGCCGAAAAAACGACCGTAAACTTTTCTCCGCGTGCGTAGTAGCCTTTAAGAATGTCGATCACCGCCCGGATACGTTCCGGATGTGCAACGGATGATCCGCCAAATTTCAAAACTTTCATAGTAATACTGCTTTTGGGCTCCCTCGGGCTTGGGAGCCGATTATTTGGATGGCTTTATCGCGCTTAGGGCAGACACTTGGGGAGGAAGGTGCTTATCATGGAAAGCGTAAAAGTAGAAATTCCGAAGGATTCGGTGGGTGAATAGAAATTTAAATTTCTTACCGGATTTTTGCAGTACCGGGCCGGCGCCGGAAGAGTTGTGCAGGTTTTTACCCATTGGAACCTCAAGGTAAGGTTGTTTTTGTTCTACGGAACCTCACTTCCCCACTTTTTTATTCAAGAGTTGCACCCCACTCTTGAATATGCGCCTCGTCTACCGCCAAAATAGCCTTCCGAAAACGATCATTTATTTAGTTTCCGAGGCGCTAGTACACCGTGTAATAAGTAATTTTGCGCTTTGGCAGTGTCTTTTGGCGAAAGGCTGCGTTGC
>CAYWHT010000351.1:0-2376 GCA_964458135.1 uncultured Saprospiraceae bacterium
GGGTAGGCCGTTGGAAAAAGTTTGTTAATTACGCACCCATTCTGCTCTATCGCCCGGATCTGCTTCATCTGCAGTGGGCAAAAGGAGTGGAAGATTGGATCTTCCTACAAGAAGATTTTGGTGTTCCGTTGGTGCTCAGCTTGCGCGGAGCCCACATCAATTACTCACCCCTGGCGGATGCGAAATTAGCGGATGCTTACCGCCGGGTATTTCCGAAAATCAATGGATTTCATGCGGTATCGGCCGCCATTGCGGAGGAAGCTAAACGTTATGGCGCTCGTCCGCAAGCCATTCAGGTCGTCTATTCCGCTCTTCCCGACCCTCTGCTTGGCACACCCCTGCCCAAATTCGAACCACTGGCAACCAAGCTGAAATTGTTAAGCGTAGGCAGGCTGCATTGGAAAAAAGGGTACAATTACGCCCTGGATGCTTGTCGGCGATTGAAAGACCGGGGCGTCGAATTTTCCTACACCGTTATCGCTAAAGGTGATACCGAAGAGCTCTTGTTTCAGCGCAGCGATCTGGGGTTAGAACGAGAGGTAGTCGTAATTCCCGGGCTGCCCAATACCGAGGTGCTGGACCACATGCACCGTGCGGATTTATTGCTGCTGCCCAGCGTAGAGGAAGGGATAGCCAACGTGGCCCTGGAAGCTATGGCCGTAGGGTTACCCGTGGTTAGCACCGATTGTGGAGGGATGAAGGAAGTCATCCGGGATGAGGAAAACGGATTTATCGTCCCGGTGCGTGACGCCCTGGCCATGGCGGATAAGATCGTACGGGTCATGGAAATGGAGCCCCACCGGCTGGACCGGGTGCGCGAAGCTGCCCGCCACCGGCTTGAGTTGTGTCATACTATGCAAAACCTGGTAGACGGGATGTTGCGCGTCTACCGGCAGGCAACCGAAACAAAGAATGCTGCGCAAGCCGCTCCCGCTACGTCTTCTTCGCCGGCAAAGCAGAATAGTTAACGTTTTCACGATACGAAAATCCCCCCGGCTATTATCCCATGACAAACAAGGAGCAAAAGAAAAGCAGGATAGGTCTGGTGCTGGCCGGTTTGCCGGCCTACTCCGAAACCTTTTTCAATAATAAGATCAACGGTTTACTGGAGCGCGGCAACGAGCTGGTGCTTTTCCTGGATAAACCGGCACAGCAGGCGCCGGCGAAATGGAAGCTGGTCAACGCTCCCCGGGTATCCCGTTCCGTCACCCCCGCCCAGTTATTTCGCTTTCTTGGAGGGCTGCTGTGGCTGATGCTGAGGCATTCGCGTACGGCCTGGCGCCTTTTTCGCCTGGAACGACAAGACGGTCACTCCTTGCGCCACGCCCTGGAAACGGTCTATCTAAACCAACATTTTTTGGCATTTCGTGGCCGGCTGGACTGGTTACACTTCGGCTTCGCCACCCGCACCCTGCGCCGGGAAAACGTGGCCCGAGCAATTGGCGCTCAGATGTCGACCAGCCTGAGGGGGTTTGATATTAGTATTTATCCTTTGCGTCATCCTGGTTGTTACGACCGCCTGTGGCGAAAACTGGATAAGGTGCACACCATTTCGGAAGACTTGCTGGGCATTGCGCACCGCAACGGCCTCTCAACGGATACCCGATGGCAAAAAATAACGCCCGCCATCGAAGTAGACCGCTTCGTCAACGCGCAACGCCGCTTCTTTCAAGAAGGAATAGTGCGAATACTTACCGTAGCCCGGCTGCACTGGAAAAAGGGACTGGACTATGGCCTACTGGCGTTGCGGGAACTCAAACAACGCGGAATACGCTTGGAGTATACGATCGTGGGGAATGGGCCGGACTGGGAGCGCCTGCACTTTGCGCGTCACCAACTAGGGTTGGAAGAAGAGGTGCGCTTTTGTGGACGCTTGCCCCACGATGCGGTTCCTAAATTGTTGTGGGAGCACGATATCTATTTACAGCCCAGCGTCCAGGAAGGGTTTTGTAATGCCGTACTGGAGGCGCAGGCAGCCGGTTTGCTGTGTTTAGTTAGTGATGCGGAAGGATTGGCGGAAAATGTGGTCGATGGCCAAACCGGTTGGGTAACACCCCGCCGGGACTTCCAAGCCCTCGCCGAACGAATTTGGACTACCGTCCATCTGCCTAATGAAAAACTATTGGCAACTTCCGCCAATGCGACTCAGAGGATTCGAAAGCATTTTCGGATTGAGCAGCAGATCGACGCCTTTGAAGCATTTTACCAATAAGGCATGACCATCTTTCCCGGTCGCAAGCCTTCCTTGAATTACCGATTCAAAAAAGTAGGAAAATCAAATGTCGGGTCCAGAAAGCAATCCTTTAGTTAGTATCTTATTGCCGGTTTACAATGGCGTCCATACACTGGGCGACACCCTGGAGAGCTTACTAGCAC
>CAYWHT010000351.1:2386-3644 GCA_964458135.1 uncultured Saprospiraceae bacterium
GTTCAGAGGAAGTCGCACTCCGCTTTGATGATCCAAGGATTAAAATCTACCGAAATCATAGCAATCTGGGGCTCGGTCCGACACTCAACCGGCTGGTTAGTCTGACTTCGCCGGAAGTAAAGTACCTGGCGATGGCCGAACAAGACGATTACTATTATCCCGAGCGGTTGCAATTGCAGGTAGGTCATCTGGAATCGAACCCGGATACGGGGCTAGTTTCCGGAATTGCAGAGTTTTTTAATGGGGAAGAAGTCTCAGGACGCTTCCCTGGTTTACTTACCCGGGGGAATAATTACCCCCAAGGAAAAGACATGTTTCTTTTTACCTACCGGGATCAAATCAAGGTGGTGAATAGCTGTATGATGATACGAAAGCGCGTACACATGGAGCATGGGCTCTACTTCACTTCCCACCATCCGAGCATTAGTGTGGACTGGACCTATATTTTACGCTTTAGTTTAGTGGCTAAGATCGACGGGATTCCTAAAACACTGGTGCGGTTAGACCGGCGGAATAGTCGAAACTCGGTAACTAAGAATAAAACAAAGCAGTTCGCTGCGGCCAGAGAATTGATCGATAACTTCAGGTATGAACAACCGGAGCTCGTGAAGCCCGAAGATTATCGATACGCCATGACGACCCAACATTTACTGGAACTCGGGCACGCTAATAAATGGAAGGTGCTGCCTGCTTTTGTTAAAGCTTTTTTTAAAAATCCAGGCGATAAGCGCTTTTTACACTTCGCGCGCAAAAAATTTTTACGTATATGAATGGCCCAATAAAAAAGATAAAAGTCCTTTACACCATTCCTAATTTCGATACGGCGGGTAGTGGAAAAGCTTTGCTCAAAATCGCTCAACGGCTGAATCCCGATTACTTTCAACCCTCCATTGCCTGTTTTCACGATGGGGGTAGCTTCTTTGAAATAGTAAAAAACAGTGGTATCCCGCTGCATATTTTTCAGTTTATGAGTCCGGGGGGATCCCGGATACAGATGCTGAACGATTGCTGGAAAATCTCTCGTGAACTCCGGGAGCTATCGCCCGACCTGATTCATTCCTTTCATTACGGGTCGGACTACACGGAGGCGCTTGCGGCCCGGATGGCGGGCATCAAGTGGGTGTTCACCAAAAAAAATATGAGTTGGAAGGGATCCTCCTACAACGGTTGGCGGCTGCGTTCTTTTCTGGCTCACGGTATCGTAGCCCAGAATACCGAGATGCTCGAACAATTCTTTCCCGACTGGCGTAAAGTCAAA
>CAYWHT010000351.1:3654-5220 GCA_964458135.1 uncultured Saprospiraceae bacterium
AAAGTCAAACTGATTCCCCGGGGCGTAGATGCGGAGGAGTTTTTCCCCCGTCGCCGGGCAGAGCATCTGTTGCAGGAATTCGACATACAAGCGGAAGAAAAGGTGGTGGTTGTGGTGGCTAATCTGGTGCCGGTAAAAGGGGTGGAAACCCTCATTGAAGCATTCAGTAAGATGCGTGAAGCCGGTGCGCCACCCTCTCGGCTATTGGTAGTGGGGGAAGATCGTAGTGACTACGGCGCCGAACTAAAAGACCTGACGCAACGCCTTGGGTTATCCTCCCACGTCTTGTTTACCGGAAAGCGACCGGATGTCAAAGATATTCTCAGCATCTCGGATTTATTTGTGTTGCCTACCCATAATAAAGGCCGCCGGGAAGGTTCCCCAGTATCCTCTCTGGAAGCCATGGCCAGTGGAGTGCCGCTGATCGGCACCCGGGTGCCCGGATTACGGGATCAGTTGGCTGGGCTTCCCGGGCAATTGGTAGCGCCCGATAACCCGCGAGAGCTCGCCAGGAGAATGATGGTCATGCTGCGGGTCAGCGAGGAGAAAAACCAGGAAGTTATCGAGCGGCAACTCGCCCGCGTACAGAAAAATTATCTCATCGATACGGAAGTGGAACGCCACGAGCAGTTCTACTATAATCTGTTTCACCGGCGCGCCGGGCAACTGGTTAAACAGCCGGCCGTTCCGGTCAAAACATCATAACCTCAACTAGATGTGCGGTATTTTAGGAATCGTTGATTATCATTCGACACCGGTCTGGGAAGTAGGCGCTCAATTGCTGCGCTTATCCGAGCACCGGGGGCCGGATTTTTCGGCCCTAAAGTTGGTGGACGAGCGTTGCCTGCTCGGACACAATCGCTTGTCCATATTGGATCTGAGCGAAAACGGCAACCAGCCAATGGCCAGTCCTTCCGGACGGCACCATCTGGTCTATAACGGAGAAATATACAACCATCAGGACTTGCGGGCTTTGATCCCCGAATCCTACCACCGGTTCCGGGGTAATAGTGATACGGAAACCCTGGTGGTAGCCATCGAATACCTCGGCCTGGAACGCACCCTGCCCATGCTAGACGGCATGTTTGCCTTTGGCTGTTATGACCGGGAAAAGCAGGAGGTGCATTTAGTGCGCGATTTTGCCGGTATCAAGCCCTTGTTTTACGGTTGGGATGGCCAACGCCTCGTCTTTGCCAGTCAGTACGATCAGGTGGCCACCCATCCGGCTTACCGCAGCCAGTCTATCGATCCGCAGGTGTTGAAACTGTATTTGCACCAACACTATGTGCCGGCGCCTTTCGGCATACTCGAAAATACGGGCCAATTGCTTCCTGGCCAGTGGGTGACGATCAATAACCGGGGTATCCAGCGGAAAACGACCTTTTGGGAATGGCCCAATCCCGATCAAGCGCAGCGGATCCGGGATAAAGGGCAGGCCCTCGAGTCTTTGGAAAATAGACTTTCAGCGGCCGTGCAGGATGAGCTACTAAGCGATGTGCCACTGGGAGCCTTCCTTTCGGGGGGCATCGATTCGGCTATCACCTGTGTGCTGGCTGTTGAAGCACT
>CAYWHT010000352.1:0-4055 GCA_964458135.1 uncultured Saprospiraceae bacterium
ATCCCTGTGTACTGCCCCGGGCGGTGCCCATCGTAGAAGCCATGGCGGCCCTGGTGCTGGCGGATCACTTGTTGAGAAACCGGAACGCCCGGTTGTGAGGGCTCAGGAAGCGGGCTTTTCGGTCTTCGAGAAAGCCAACTTCAAACTATTCAGGAACTGGGAAAAGGAGTTAAACTCGCGGCGGAAACTCAATCCCGTGCCGATTTCCAGGCGCCGGCCGCCGCCGACATCCGGTTCCAGCAATTGGTAAATTCTCAATTTAAGGCTTTGCTCCCGGTTGAGCATGTATTCGATAACCAGGTCATTGCCCACAAAAGTGCCGCTGGTGCCGGTAGTTGCGCGATAGGCCCCGCCGATGTCGATGTCGCCTCCTACCAGGATGGATAGGCGGTCGTTGAAAAAATTCTGTTTCAATCGCAACTGCAATTCGTCTCCCCGGTTGACATTTTGCCCATCGCCCAGATCCACGGATTGATATTGATTGTAGGCGATGTCGAAATCAATGCTGGACAAGACCTCTCCTTCCCCAATAAATTCGGAAAACAGCTCGGTGATTAATAGCGAGAGTTGATTGGAAAGGAATTCGCTCACCGTATTGTAAAGAATTTCACTGCCCTGAAAGTTGCTAAAGCCCGAAGGAATAAACTGGCCCGCTACGATCAGCCCGAATACCTGTTTATTGAGCTCGTTTTGGTCTTGTTTGAGAAGCCGGAGTTTACTTTCCGTGAAATTCTGGAGTTGCCCGCGCAGGTTGGGAAAGCCGATATCGAAGTTGATGACGGGTTGTAAGAGCTGTCCTTCCAGATCCATCGTCAGGTTGACCTGGGTCGGCTTGCTCGCCTCATTTTTAAGATCGGCTTCGGCACTGGCCAGGTATTCCGTGAGGAAATTGGCGACCGGGGCTTCCAGGTCCTTGTATTCCGCTTCGAGATCAATAGTGGCGCCGAAGGGATCGCCGTCCCAGTTGATGCGTCCTCCCTTGCGGATGCGAAAGTCCTTGTTGACCAAATTGTAGAGCGTGAAGAGGTAATCCCCTTCTTCGATGATGTAATTGCCGTACATGCTGAAATCACCGGTGCGGGGCACGATGATTTGGATGTCTCCCCTACCCGCCCCCTCGATGATATCGCCCGCCTGTTCGTCGAATACGATTTTAGCGACGGCTTTGTCGGTGATGGTCAGATCCATTTCCAGGCGTACGCCGCGCAGTTCGTCGGGATTGTTCGATGGCTCGGTCTGCCGCCGGTTTACGTTTTTGTCTACGAAGCGAACGAAGCTGATATCGGAAGCGTCGCGCTCCGAGCTCACGGGGATGATAAACTCCGTACTATCGCCCACCGTGGCGTTGGCGTAGATATCGGTGCGCTGAAAGTCGCCCGTAAACCATATTTCCCCTTTGCCCAGTGCATGGCCGTAGAAGAGCTCGTTGTCCTCTTTCTGGGTGTCCAGCGCCAAAAAGCGCGGGGTGCTGAGCTTGGCGGCGATGCGAAAGTCGCGCAGGTGATCGTGGCGGATGCCGCCGTAAATCGTCGCCGGATGGCCGTAACGATCGAAGAGGCGAACGCCCGTGGCGTCAAAGATTTGGTTATCCACCTGGATGAGGGCCTGGTCAAACCGGTAATGCGTTTGCAAATAATCGATGGTGAGCCCCCCATCGGCAATGGTGATTTTCCCGCCGATATTGGGTTTTTCGGGCAAGCCGTTTACCCGCAACTTCGCATCTACTGCCCCGGTAATGCCGGAAACTTCTTTGCCGATAAAGTACTCCCCGAAGCGCAGAGGAAAGCCCGAGAGGGTGACCTGAAAGTCGAGGTAATTGGCTTGCTGCTGAAGGGTCGGATTTTCGACCTCCGCGGTCTTGGGATTGAAGGCGCCTTCCGCAAGGATTTGGGAAGCCCCCTTGGTGAGGGATAGGTAACTCTCCATGGGTTGCTTCAAATCAGGCCCACGCACATCTAATCGCAATTTACCCCAATCGTCCCCGTTGATGAACAAAGTATCGGCGCTGGCGGTGAAGTGCAGTTCTTGCAGATTAAAGACATCATTGACCTGCGCGTAGATATCGTAGTGCCCGGAAAACTGCAGGGGATCGTACGCCAGTAAGGGATTGAGGTCGGCGAAGTCCATTTCGAGTAAAGACAGCTTTAGCCCCCGGGCGCCCAGCGTCTCCAGACGAATGCGCTTGTCGCCGCGTTGCAATTGAAAATGTTGCGTATCTATGGTGTCCTGGCCGATGCGAACGTAATTGTCTGCTTTGATATTCCAGATCGACTCCAGGATGACGAGGTTGGACTGATCGAACTCCAGCTGTACATCGGTGCTGTCGACGATGAACAGCTGGCCGTTGAGGTTGAGGTTGTCCAGGTAGCTGCGGGTCGGGGTAGCGTAATTCAATCCGAACTGTATGGTGTCCTGGTTGAGAATGCTCAGCGCAATGATGGGAGAAAAGCCCGTTTTCCCGTTGATGGTTGTGGAGTCAACGGCGAAATCCATGGTGCCGGCGCCCTGCAGCGCATCAAAGATCAAAACGATATCTTCCATTTCCACCTGGCCGAGTTGCAGGCGGGGCGCCGAGACGTCCACTAGCAAGGAATCCTTTTGATTATCGTAGTATCCCCGCAGGCGGAGGTTTTTAAGGGTATCTAAAGCGGGAGCAAACAATCGATTGATTCCCTTGGAATTGGTCAGCCGGATATCGTATCCGAATTGGTGCGGTTTTAGCGGTTCATCGGCAGCGGGGATGCCCAATTTTTTTGCGAAAGCCGGATAGTTGCGTACAAAATACTGAAGCAGGGCGTCGGGTAGCTGGGTGACATCAAAGCGGCCTTCGATATTCGCCTGCATGAGATCGGAATCTACCGAGAAGCGTTTATTGCCGGTAGAATCGGTAAATTCCGATTCGATGACCACGGAATCCACCTGGTATTGTTCCTCTCCACGGTGATTGATCTTCAGATTGCGGACGCTTAGGTTGCCTTCGAGCTCAGAGAGCGTTTTGTTGCGCAGATTGAGGTCTACGGCGCCGCCCATGACCAGCTGCCTTTTAGTGAGATTGAGGTTTTGGAGATCGAGTTTATTGACGGCGGCTTCGAATTCGTAGGTGGGCATTTCCCGGCTCAGGTTGATCTCTCCGTTAAAGTTAAAGTCGATATTGTCGTCTTTGATGGAAAAGGCGCCATCGAAGCGGTTGCGTTTCAGGGCGCCTTCGATCTGGGCGTTTTCGTAGAAATATCCGCGGTATACGAGGCTATTGATCTGGGCGGTGAGAGTGGCGTTGGCCGATTCGCCGGTGAGGCCCTGCCCGTCGATTACGCGACCGCTGATGGTGACTTCTCCGAAGTTGTCATCTCCGGTCCAACGCCCCAGGTCGAAGCGTTCCAGGCTCATCTCTCCGGAATAACGGGCCTGCGTACGCCCGCCTTGTAGTTTCATTTGCATATCGAGCTGGGCCCTTCCCAGATCAGTGCGCAGATCGCCGTAGGCGACGAAATCGGAAAAGAAGCCATCGAAGGAGCCGCTGAAATCCAGTTGCCCGAGCTTGTCAAAATTAGAAGGTAAATCCAGGTTGGGCACCAATTGGCGGAGGGTGGGCATACTGGTTTGGAGCCTTTGGAGGCGCAGGTTTAGAATTTCTTCATTTTTTTTGGCCAGGTTGCGGGAATTGAAGCGCCCGACGAGCCGGCTGCCGTCGGCCAACTGCAGGTTGAGATTGCGGCCCCGCAAGTTGTTTACCCGCCCGGCCATCTGACCGTCAATGCGGATCACTTCCGAGCGATTGGCCCGGAAAAAAGCATTGTCATTCAGGCCGGGGGCGAATTTAATGATATCCCGGATGGCCACCCGCGCCTGATTCAGGCGGCCGTCCATTTCGACCCGGTCGGGAAAGTCCGTGTAATCTTCGTATTGGTCGTATTCGAAGATCAAAGTGTCCCCAATCTGGCTGTAAGGCGTGACAATGCGCATGCCGTTGAGCTGGGTGCTCTCGGGGCCAACCAGGGCGTCGTCGGCCGACAGCTCATTGAGGACGAAGCCGCTTTTTTCTTCAAGGGTAACGC
>CAYWHT010000352.1:4065-5192 GCA_964458135.1 uncultured Saprospiraceae bacterium
CGCGCAGATGGCCCTGGAAAAGCCAGTTGTCAAAAGAAAAGTTTTCGATATCGATATTGATGTCGAAAACGTTGAGGTGATCGTAATCCAGCTGATCGGGTGGGCTGCGCTTTTTGGGAGCTTTTTGGTAATTATCGAGGGTGAACAACCCTTCGCTGAGCTTGAACTTATCGATTTCGAAACGCCAACCCAAGGTATCCCGGCGGCTGGTGTCCGCATCGGCCAGGGCGGCGCCGAGGCTTTGGGTAATCGGGTTTTCGGGGTATTTTTCGAGTTGGATTTCGGGTTGCTTCAAGCGCACCCGCTTGAGGCTGATGTAGTGGCCGGGCAAATCCATTTCCTCAATCCGGAAATAGCCGTCGCCAACGTAATAGGTTTCGCGCTTGCCACGCACGAGATCTTCCTGCAAAAAACGCACATCCCGTAAGTTGAGGGAACGCAGAACCATTTGGAAGGGCTTCCTATCGCGTTTGCGCTCACCGGGCGCCGCAAAGAGTTTTTCCAACATGGATTGCAGGTTGTTGCGGTATTCCCCTTCCAGCCGCCGCAGATTGAAGCGCGCCCCGTAGAGTTCCAGGCGCTCCACGGTCAATCCCTGGCGCAAGAGGGTGAGGGGGTTGGTCGTGAAGTCTACGTAAAGATGATTGCCGTAGAGCAAGGTGTCGCAGTTAAAATCTTCGATGTAAATATTCTCCATCTTCAGCCGGTTCATCCAGCTGAGGCGTACTTCGTCGATGGAGACGCGGGTATTGAGGGTTTGGGAAAGGGTGCGGGTAACGCGGTCAACCATCCAGTTCTGAACGAAGGGAAGCTGAAATAGCAGAAATAGCAGGGTGAACAGCACGGCCAAACCCAAAACACCCAGACGGAGCCAGCGCCAGAAAGCACCCGCTTTTGGGTTTTCTTCACCTTGCCGCCCGGCTTCCGCAAGATTGGAATTATTCGCATTTTGATCACTCATTCACCCGTTGCAATTACAGTTGCTGACTTTTGCTATAAGAACTATTATTTTCCGCTCTTTGCTCTATTTCTTAACACCTTTAACGCCATTTTATAATATTTAGGTTAGAACTCTAGTACACTGTGTAATAAGTAATTTTGCGCTTTGGCAGTGTCTTTTGGCGAAA
>CAYWHT010000353.1:0-5186 GCA_964458135.1 uncultured Saprospiraceae bacterium
CAACGCGGCAGTTCTCTGACCTGCTGTTCCACGAACCGCCACGGAGAACCCGACTATTCTGTTCCCCACCCTCCATCCAGGCCGAACCATCCGCCGGTGCGCCTTCGTAATCATCATGCCAAACATCCTGGCACCATTCCCAAACGTTACCGCTCATATCGTAAAGGCCCAACGCATTCGGCGCTTTCTGGCCCACCGGATTCGTCTGCCCGCCGGCGTTACCATTGTACCATCCCACTTCATCCAGATCATTGCCGCCACTGTAAGCGTAGCCGTTATCCTTGCCCGCCTGCCCGCCCCGGGCGGCGTACTCCCATTCGGCTTCGGTGGGCAGGCGGTAGTTTTCGCCGGTTTTTTGGCTAACCCATTCACAATAGGCAACCGCGTCATTCCAGCTCACGTGAATAACCGGGTGATCGTAGGTATTCCGATCCCGGATGTCTCCCCGAACGTCGCATTTCCAATTCACCTCATCCTTCTGCTCAAATTTTGAACCGGTCCAAATATCACTCCATCCGTGCTTATCAGCATCGGTTTCGTAACCCGTAGCTTCTATGAAGGCGGCAAATTGCGCAACGGTTATCGGGTATTTGCCTATCGAATAATCGCTAACTTTCACTTGGTGGGCCGGTTTTTCACCTTCCCTACAGTTTTTTTCATCCCGGCCTTTTCGGCACCCCATCACGAATAGGCCACCAGATACTCTAACCATTTCGGGCAAAGGGATTTTGCTATTCGCTCCTGCTGTATTTGGGGGCTGGGATGTTACTCCTTTTACTGGCTCCTTTTTCTTTACGGATCTACTTCGGTCTTCCTCCTGCAGTTGCCGAATCCGGGTATTGGCAGCCGTCGCATATTTCCCGTCCGGAAATCTCCGTAAAAAAGTTAAATAGGCGTAAATGCGATCAATCCTTCCGGCTTCCTCCCAATCCTTCTCCTCCTCTAATTCCCGAATGCGCCACAAAGCCTCCTCCGCATAAATCCCATCCGGAAACTTCTCCAAATAGGCCGTATAAGCGCCTACCGTATCCTCCGCCCGGCAGCGATCCCATAAGTTCTCCTCACTCTCCACCAGACGGAAAACGTATTGACCGCCCCGGTCCCCCACGTCAAACAACGACCCGTGTTGCGGCAACTGCCGGTACTGAGAGATGGTCAGATCCACCACCCGCTCGGCAATGCGGGATATACGCAGGCGGGGATGCCGGTTTTCCCGCAAGACGCCCAGAATGCTCCCGGCAAAGGGGCTGTTTGCTCCCGGTACGCCATCAAAGACTTCCTCGTCGTGCCGGCCAGAGCAAAGGGCATAGCGCGAGACGTATTGCTCCAGCTCCGCTTCGGCCAGGAAATCCGCCTTTTTTTTCTCGCCGCGCGCAAACAGGGCGCCCGAAAAGCAGGCGTCCGACAGGAGAAGGATGTGGCGCGCCTGAATGTCTTCAATATATTCCTTCAGCCGGCTGTTGGAGAGATAATCGTCTGTGTAATCCTTCGCCGCATCGTGGGGAATCCAGTATCCGCGGCCCCGCCGGTTGAGGTGCCCGTGCCCGGAATAGTAGATGAGCAGCTTATCGTTGCGGCCTACCTGCTCGATCAGGTCGTCCAGGCGGCGGATGATGTTGCGGCGGGTGGCGTCTTCGTTGAAGAGGGTGATGATCCGGTCGAGCTCGTACTGGCTTTGCAGTAATGCCCGGAGATCTTCCACATCCTTCACCGCATTGTGGAGGTTGGTGAAATCGCGGTATTCATTGATCCCGATACCCAAAAACCAGGAAGTTCCCGTCTCGGGTGGTTCCGGTCCACCGGCAGGGTTTCGGCCGGCGCTGCGAATGGGGTCCTGGTCTTTTTTTCGGGGCATAGCGGCTGGAGATGGTTCTGGTAACGGAAATTAAGATAGTTAAATTTTTAATTCGCCAAAAACCCCAAAGCAAAAGCCCCGGCACATAATGTGACCGGGGCCGATAATTCCGCTTATAAAGAGGATGAATTGCCAAAGTTACCATTCAGTGCTTCCAGGCTGCCGCTCTCCCGGAATCGCGATAATACACCGGATGAAGATCCGGCTTCGCCGGTTTATTTTTGCTGTCCGCAGATTTTTAGGATGGCCGCGGATGGGTAGTTGCACTATTAATCGGACAACGCCCCAGTCACGTTGCGGCGAAAGATCATAGCCTATGATGGCGCCAGCCATAGGTTCAGGCTCAATGAACCGACCATTCAACGCAATCACCCCTCCCGCGTAAACAACTGATACAACAACGGCACAATCAACAACACAAAAGTCGTCGATGTAATCAGCCCGCCGATGATCGTCCAGCCCATGGGCGCCCAAAGGCTGCCGCCGGTGAGGGTGAGGGGCAGGAGACCCAGAATCGTCGTTAGCGTCGTCATGACGATGGGGATGAAGCGCACCTCCCCGCCCTGGATGGCGGCTTCCTGCACCGTCGCGCCCTGTTTCAGCGCGTGGTTGGAGAAATCCACCAGTACGATCGAGTTGTTGATGGCGATCCCGATCAAACTGGTCAGGCCGATGAAGGCGGTGAAAGAGAAGGAAATCCCCGTAAACAACAAGGCCAGGATGGAGCCGATAATGGCCAGCGGCAGGGCCGAAAAGATGATCAGCGGCTGACTGAAGGAGCGGAACTGCACGATCAGCACGCCGAAGATCATGATCAGGGCGGCGAGGGATGCCGCGCCCAAGCCGCCGAACGATTCGTTGCGGTTCTCCAGATCGCCCTTGAAGGTGTAGCTGTAGCCCTCGGGCCAGTCCATCGCGTCAAGGCGGTCGCGAATGGGGTTGATGACCTCGTTGAGGTTGTATTCCTTTTCGATATCCGCCAGGATGGTGGCGGTGCGGTCCATATTGAGGTGGGAGATGCGGCTGGGGGCTTCCTTGAATTCCACGTTCGCCAATTGGCGGAGGGGGATGAAGCTGCCGCCGGCCGACTGCACCTCAATGCGGTCGAAGTCTGCAGTGCGGAAACGCTCCTGCTCGTCGTAGCGCACCACTATGTTATATTCGTCGGCGTCGGCGTCGCGGTATTGATCCAGAATCGTGCCGTTGACGAAGCCGCGGATGGTGTTGTCGATGCGGTGGATGGGCACGCCCAGCATCATCGCCTTGTCGCGGTTGATGTTGAAAAACAGATCGGTGCTGTTGTTGCGGATGGGGTTTTCCACGTTGAGCGCGCCCTCGGTGGTGCGAACGATATTCTCCACCCGCCGGGCGATTTCCTGCAATTGGTCCAGGTCATTACCAAAGATCTTGATGGCCACCGGCGCCTCCGAGGGCGGGCCCTGCACGTATTCGCGCAGGTCGATGCGGGCGTGGGGGTAGTTGTCGAAGCGCCCCCGCAGCTCGTCGAGTAGGGCGTAGAACTTATCCACGTCGTATTGCTTGAGCTTGACGAAGACCTCCCCGAAGCTGGCCTGGAAGTTGGTGGAAGGTACGTTGTAGTAGATGCGGGGGTTGCCGTGCCCCACGTTGGCGGCGTAGTACTCGATGGCGTCGTATTCGTCGAGTACGCCTTCCACGTGGCGCACCACGCGGTCGGTAGCGTCGAGGTTGCTGCCGTTGGGGAGGCTGACGGTGATGCGAAACTGGGGTTTCTCGGCTTTGGGGAAGAAGCTGATGCCGACGAGCGGAAAGAGGGCGAGCGCGCCGAAGAGACAGAATACGGCTAGCCCGATCATCAGCCACTTGTAGCGGAAGGCCCAGTGCAGCGTTCGCCGGTAGGGCCCCTCGATGAAGCGCCGCAGTTGGCGCGATGCCCAGGTGGTTTTGCGCTGCCCGTTCTGCCGGTCTTTGAGTATCCAGCTCGCCAACAGGGGCGTCAGCGTCAGGGCGATGATCAGCGAAGCCGTCAGGGTGGCGATGACCGTTACGGGTAGGGCCTGGATGAAGGCGCCGGTAGTGTCGGGAATTAAGATTATCGGGATAAAAGCCAGCACGGTAGTCAGCGTAGCACTGGCAATGGGGGCCTTGAGCTGCTCCGCCCCCTCGCTGGCGGCTGCCTTGCGCGTTTGCCCTCCGGCGATAAGGCGCTCGATGTTCTCGATGATGGCGATGGAGTTGTCCACCAGCAATCCCAGCGCCACGATCAAGCCCGCGATCGACATTTGCTGTAAAGCGTAATCACTGATGCTCACCACCCACAGACCGATCAGGATAGAAAGCGGGATGGCCATCATCACGATGTAGGCCGAGCGGTTGCCCAACGCCAAAAAGATGATCACACCCACCAGCACCACGCCCTGCAGCAGGTTGGCGAGGAAGCCGTCGACGCGGTCCTCCACCCCGTCGGCCTGGTTGAAGATGTAATGCAGGTCGATGCCGCCGGCAAAGACCATGGGTTCGAGTTGCTGTTTTATCGGATCGGTGACGTCGAAGATGTTGACGCCCTCCTTCTGCTGCACGTTGACGTACAGGCAGCGCGTGCCGCTCACCCGCGCCTCCCAGCGCTCGTCTTCGTAGTCGAAGTAGACGTCGGCCACATCCCGCAGGTAGACGACCTTGCCCTGGTAGGCGCCGACCACCGTGTTGCGGATCTCCCCCAGGTTGTCGTAAGCGCCGGAGGTTTTGATGTTGAATACCCTATCGGACACCTTCAACGCCCCGCCCGGGATGTTGGCGTTATTGCTCTGCACCGCCCGTTCGAGATCTTCCAGGCTGATATTCATCTGCGACATTTTGAGCGGATCGATGGCGATGCGCACCTCCTGCTCGGGATAGGCTTCGATTTCCACCTTACGCACCCCGTCGACATCCTCGATGATATCCTTCACCCGCTCCGCCTCGGATTCCAGCAGGCTGTATTCGGCCGAATCGGAGACCAGGCCGAGTTGGAGGATGGTCACCGTCTGGGTGGAAAATTTACGCACCCTCAGCTCATACAAACCCGTCGGCATCTCGCTGCGCACCTGGTTGACCTGCCGCTGCACGGCGTCGAATTTATCATCGGTATCCACCCCGTACTCAAACTCCACCTCGATGATGCCCACCCCGTCGCGGATGGTTCCGGTGATCTCCTTGATATCGTCCAGTTCATTGACGGCTTCCTCGATGGGATCCACCACCTGGCTTTCCAGGTCTTCGGGGCTCGCGCCCGGGTAGACGGCCGTCACCAACACGTTGGGCACCTCGAGGGCGGGGTCTTCCCGCTGCGGCATGCTCACGAAGGATAGGACGC
>CAYWHT010000354.1:0-5177 GCA_964458135.1 uncultured Saprospiraceae bacterium
CGCCTGCGCGGCTCATTCCTGCGAGCGACCAGGCCTGGCAACCATTTGCGCCGCTCCCTACGAAAAACTCATGCATCATCCGGGTTAAGGCAGCATTCACAAATTTTGGGTTGGCAGGCTATAACTCATTGGTTCGTATAGCGCCATTCGGGGAAGCGATGCCATAATTTTCATATTAAGAAATTATTGAAGTTTAGAACGAGTTAATAATTGTTTATTTATAAAAAACTGATAAACAGTAAATTTTTGGCTTCACTATTGTTTAATATTCTCTTAATAATAAGCTGAAGAAGAATTAATCTATCCTTATTTTCTTCGTAGTTAAATAACGTGATTTCCGTGCCGACGCCGGAAAGGATCTTGAGGAGATATAAGAAAAGGGTCATTAAACCAACTCACTGATATGAAACGTCACCTAAAACTCAGCAGCCTGCTCACGATCCTCATGATCCTGGCGGGTGCTTATTCCGCCATGGCGCAAGGCATTACCGTAACGGGCAGCGTGTCTGGTGAAGACGGCGCTCCGCTCATCGGGGCCACCGTTCAGGTCAAAGGTTCCGGAGAAGGAACGACTACCGGCATCGATGGCCAGTTTCAGCTTGCCGTGCCATCCGAAGACGCCGTTTTACAGATTTCCTACGTCGGGTATGAGTCCCAAACGGTCGCCGTAGGTAGTAACCGCAGCATTAATGTTACGCTTGCCCCGGGCGCCAGCGTTTTAAATGAAGTGCTGGTGGTGGGTTACGGCACCCAGGAGAAGGAAGACGTGACTGGTGCTATTTCTTCACTTCCGGGTAAGGATATTAAAAACCTGCCCGTGGCCGGCGCTTCCCAAGCCATTCAGGGTCGGGCAGCCGGGGTGCAGGTAGTACGTAATGGTGGTGCGCCGGGTTCCGGTGGGTCGATCCGCATCCGGGGCACGGGCACGGTTAATAACGCCGAGCCACTCATCGTCGTTGACGGGGTGCCGCTCGCATTCGGCAGTATCAACGATGTCAACCCCAACGACATCGAGTCGATCGAAATCCTGAAGGACGCCTCTTCATCCGCTATTTATGGTCAGCGTGCGGCTAATGGCGTAGTGATTATCACTACCAAAAAAGGTTCCTACGGGGAGGATATCAGTGTTGCGCTGAATGCCTACGCCGGGGTGGCCAGCATTCCGGAGCAGGTCAATGTCCTGGACGCCCCCACGCTCGCCGAAGTGAAGCGGGAAGCCTACACCAATGACGGCCTCGACGTTCCGGACATCTGGAACGAGCCGGCCTTTCAGGTGCAGCGCACCGACTGGCAGGAGGAGCTTTTTGAAACCGGGCTCACGCAAAATTATGACTTCACCATTAGCGGAGGCGGAGAGCGCGCCAATTTCGCCATCACGGGCGGCTACTTTGATGAAGACGGCACGATCGACAAGTCCTTCTTCGAAAGGGTATACGCTCGAATCAACTCCCAGTTTAAAGTCAACGACTGGCTGACCATCGGTGAAAACCTGCAGTTGACCCGCCAGACGGGCAACTTCCTGAACACCAACTCCGCCCAATCCGGCTTGATCTTTAGCGCCATTCGTTTCCATCCCGGCCTTCCGGTCATCGTGACGGAGCCCTTGCCCGGCCACGAAATCGGCCAGTACGGTTCTTCGCAGGTAAGCGGCGAATTCGGCGACATCAACAACCCGATTTTCACCGTGGATATCGATGACGATGAGGAAACCAACAATCGCCTGCTTGGCAATGTGTTTGCCGAAATCCAGATCCTGGAAAGTCTTAAGTTCCGCGGCAACTTCGCCATGGACGCCACGGTATTCGACGAGAAGGAGTTTTTCCCGATCATCGACCAGCAGATCCGGGCTCGCTCCCGCAACACCCTGCGCCAGCGCTACAGCGAGGCTTCTTCCCTGCTCGCGGAATATTTCTTAACCTATACGCAGGAGTTTGATCGCCACAATGTGGAATTAGTAGGGGGGTATACGGCTCAGCAATTCCGGGTGGATGAATTTAGCGCGGAGCGTCAGGATTTTCCCAACGAAGATCCTTCCCAGCGTTTTCTCGGCGCCGGTAATACAATTTCGGGGGCAAGCGGTTCTCGCTCGGAATCATCCCTGCAGTCTGCTTTCGGTCGCTTAAACTATGCTTTTGACGGACGCTACCTGCTGACCGCCACCTTCCGGGCCGATGGTTCTTCCCGTTTCGCGGAGGATAATCGCTGGGGGTATTTCCCCGCTTTCTCGGCCGGCTGGCGCATCTCCCGCGAAAAGTTTTTCGATAATGTCGATTTCATCAGCTTTCTTAAAGTAACCGGTGGCTGGGGCCAATTGGGTAACCAATCCGTTGCGGATTTGCAGTATTTAGCCCTGGTGAGCAGCGGCCGCCGGTACGCTTTTGGCCTTGGCGGCAATGAACAAGTCGTCGGCGCCAGCCTCAGCCGGATCCCCAACGAAAATATTTCCTGGGAAACCGCCGAAACCACCAACTTCGGCCTGGAAGTCGGCCTACTGGAAAACCGCCTCTTCGGTAGCTTCAACTACTTCATCAAAGACACCGAGGATATGTTGCTGGCCCCGCCCACCGTCGGTACGATCGGAGAAACCGACATTCCCGACCAAAACGTGGGGGAGCTGCGCAATAAGGGCCTGGAAATGGAGCTGAGCTACCGCAACACGAGCGGACCGTTGAGCTATAACATCAGCGCCAATGCTTCTTTCATCGACACCGAAGTCACCCAGCTGTTTGACGGCAACTTCCTGGCCGCCCGCTTCTACGGTCGATCCAACCAGGAAATCTCCCGGACCTTCGAAGGGGAGGCCATCGCTACTTTCTACGGCTGGACGACCAATGGGCTCTACCAATCGGAATCGGAAATCAATTCCGATCCGAACATCGCCGAAGATCCGCGCCGGGAACAGGGGCTGATTCAGCCCGGCGATGTACGTTTTGTCGACCTCAACGGAGATAATCTGATCGACGATCAAGATCGCGCCATCATCGGGGATCCGAATCCCGACCTGACCTACGGCCTGAATGCCGGCCTGCAGTTCAAGGGGATCGATCTCAACCTGTTCTTCCTGGGCGTAGCCGGCGTGGATATCTACAACGCCGACCGTATGCAGGGACTTGATGCTTCTTTTCCTTTCAACCTGTATGCCGATGTGGAAAACCGCTGGACGCCGCAGAACACCAACACGGATATACCGCGGGCGGCGGTCAATCGCGACAACCTCAACTTCCGTACTTCGGATATTTTCATCGAGGACGGCAGCTTCCTGCGTCTGAAGAACCTGACGGTGGGCTACACCCTGCCGCAGCAACTTACCCAACGCATCGGCATGCAGAACTTGCGCTTCTACGTCACCGGCCAGAACGTCTTTACCATCACCGATTATTCTGGTCTGGATCCGGAACTAGGTTATACCGACGGTAACCTGCAGCGCAATGTCGATTTTGGGCAGTACCCGCAATCCCGGACCTGGGTTTTCGGTTTGTCGGCCGGATTTTAATCATTTATCTATCCACCTTAATTATAATGCACCCTATCATGAGAAAATATCTATTATTCATACCGCTGGTTTTAATGCTAGCGGGCTGCGGGGAGGATTTCCTGGAAACCACGCCCTTCGGCCAATCTACTTCGGCGGATTTCTGGCGCAACGGCGATGATGCCGAAGCGGCGGCCAACGCCTTGTACGATCCCCTCAACGACGAAAGCTTTTACGGCCACAGCGAGCAGACGTTTGAAATTTGCTCCGATGATTTTTGGCGCGCCGGCGACCACGGCGAAGATCAAGCCATCGAAGAATTTACCTTCGATCCCGCCAATGCCCAGCTGCGTTTTTCTTACGATAAAAAGTACGAGATCGTCAATCGCGCCAACGCCATCCTGATCAACGTACCGGATATCGAAATGGACGCCGCGTTGAAAGATCGCGTGCTCGGCGAAGCTTATTTCATGCGCGGCTTCGCCAATTGGCGCCTCCACGTCATTTATGGCGCAGTGCCGCTGATTACCGAACAGGATGTGCAAGACAATAACTTTAACAAGCCCAAGGCTAGCGTTGAGGAGATGCGCGCCGCTGTTGAGGCGGACTGGCTGCAGGCTGCCGATCTGCTTCCGGACTCTTACAGCGGAGCGGACATCGGTCGCCCCACCAGCGGAACCGTCAACGGCTTCCTCGCCAAGTTGTACATGTACGATGAGCAACTGAACCAAGTGGTGGAGTTTGGCGAAAAAGTGATCAACGGGCCCTATCCGCTGGCGCCCAGTTTTAATGACAACTTCCAAATCGAGACGGAAAACAACCCGGAAATGCTGTTTTCCGTGCAGGCCGAAGACGGATGGACGACTTGCGCCTACCGCATTTACACCACGCCCCGTCCATGGGGTGGCTGGGATTTTCACGAGCCCATTCAGGACCTGGTAGACGAATTCGAGGAAGGGGATCCGCGCCGTGATTATACCCTGTTTCAGCCCGGCGAGATGGTTGACCTGGGCGGCGACCGCGGCTTGACCGAATATACGGCTGATCTTTCGCAGACGGGCTATCACTTCCAAAAGTTTGGCTCCTGGCGCCCGACCGGCGGGCTGAACGGCAGCCAGAACGTGCCCCTATTGCGCACGGCCGATATCTACCTACTGGTGGCGGAGGCGAAGATCCGCCTCAACGGCCCCGGGGCCGGTGATGAAGAGATCAACGCCGTGCGCAGCCGCGCCGGCATGGCGCCCCTTAACGGCGCGACCATCGAAGATCTGATCCACGAGCGCCGCGTGGAACTGGCGGGCGAAAACCAACGCCACCAGGACCTGATGCGCTGGGACAAGGCCGGCCTGATCGATATCGTCGAGCACTACGCCCAGGACCGGGGCGCCTTCAAGCCCCCGCGCAACTTTCAGCGCCCCAAGCATTACTATTTCGCAATCCCCCAGCGGGAGATCGATTTGAGTAACGGGGTTTTGGAGCAGAATCCGAATTACTAATGCGGGTAGTGGGTAGTTCCACGAGGCAGCGGCCTCGCCCGGTCCTTATCTGGCGCCGGACTTATCCACCACGCAGACCCCGGAAATGCTTCCTTATTGGGTAATTAGAAGGTATAAAGACGCCGCCCCCTGCCGCGTCTTTATACCTTCTACAATCTATAGTCTGACAACCCAAAATTTGTGAATTCTGACTTGCTCTTTTTAGCTTC
>CAYWHT010000355.1:0-2482 GCA_964458135.1 uncultured Saprospiraceae bacterium
TCCGAGATGGTGGTAGTGTGTGGCGATTGCGATTTTGTTCAACTTTTTCTAGCCTACGGTGATGATTTACGGTATTATTACAGCTTCTACCTAAGTTGAGCGATTCTGAGTGGATGAAGAGCGTGAAGATAGTCGTTCCAGTCGGTTGCGATAATCCGATTCATACCTGGGTGGTCTGATGAGGATTCTCGCGACCGACTGGGGCGACTAGATTTATGCTCTTCGCCGCTCAGAATCGCTCAGCTTAGGTAATACCTAGATTGTGCGATTATTTGTGGATGAGGAGTGCGAAGATAGTCGTTCCAGGTGTTTTCGAAAAACGAAGTCATACCTGGTGGGTCTGATGAGGCTTTTCGGGAACGCCTGGGGCGACTAGATTCGTGCTCCTCGCCGCAAAGAATCGCTCAATTTAGGTTGTACCTAAGGCCGTGCGCATAAATTGATTGTCAATTTTCGCGCCCGAATTTTGGCGGATTCGAACGCCGGTCCATCCCTCCATTCGATTTCCCGGAACAACCTCCGATTAGCGAGCCAATCAGGCGGGAGGTGTTCGGCCAAGAGTCTCCGTTCCTCTCCCTGGGATGGCGACTGGGCAATAGCCAAACCGACGACCCTCTGATGGCCATCTTATTACAGGACTTGCTGTTCAACGAAAGAGCCGGCTTGTTCGATCTGCACCTCAATCAACGGCAGAAAGTTCTGGAGTCGGAAGCCTGGGTCTGGATACAGGAAGATTACTCCGCCATTGGGATACAAGGCATGCCCCGCGAAGAACAAAGCCTCGAAGACGTAGAGCAGTTGATGCTTGCGGAAGTAGACCGGCTGCGGCGGGGCGATTTCCCCGACTGGATGCTGGAGGCCACCATCAAGGATGTCAAACTCAATGACTTGCGGGCCAGCGAATCCAACGAATTGCGCACCCACAATATGACCGCTTCCTTTGTGCTCGGCATCGATTGGCAACGCATCGCCCACCGCGTCCAATGGTTGGAAAACATCACCAAAGAGAAGGTCGTGGAATTTGCCCGCCGTCACCTGCGCGAAGACAATTTTGCCCTGGTGTATAAAAGGCAGGGGCCGGATCCCAACGTGATCAAGGTACAGAAACCGACCATAACGCCGGTAGAGCTCAACCGGGGAGCACTCTCCGAGTATGGCCGCGACTTCCTGTCCTTCCATACGCCCCGCTTGAAGCCCGAATTCATCGACTTTGAGCAACACATCCAGCAACTGAAGCTGAACAACGGCCTACCGCTTCATTACGTGCACAACCGGGACAACAGCCTCTTTCAGCTGGATTACATCCTGGAAATGGGCAAAACCAGCAGCCGCAAGCTGGCCATCGCCCTCTTGTATTTGCCGTATCTGGGCACCAACCGCTTTTCACCTGCCGGCTTGCAGCAGGAGCTGTTCCGCCTGGGCGTCACCCTAAATGTGCAGAGCGGGGATGAGCGTTCCCGGATTGGCATTTCCGGGCTAGCCGATCATTTTGAGGAGGCGGTCCAGCTATTCGAGCATATTCTGGCCAACGTGCAACCCAATAAGCACGCGCTGGAAAACGTCATCTCCGACATCCTCACCCGGCGCGCCAACGCCAAACAAGAACGGCAATTTATCCTGCGCAAGGGGCTGGTCAATTACGCCCGCTACGGCGCGCACTCCCCCTTCACCCACCGTCTGTCAGAGCGCGAATTACGCGCCCTCGAACCGGAAGAATTAACCCGGATCATCCATTCACTGACCAGCCACCAACACCACGTTTATTACTACGGGAGTAAACCCCTGCAAGAGGCGGCCCGCACGCTCAACCGCCTCCACCAGACGCCGGAGCAGCTTCAGCCCCTTATTCCACCGCAGGAGTTCGAACAGTTGGATACGGAGCAAAACCAGGTCTACTTTCTGGATTTTCCCATCGTGCAGAACGATCTGTTGCTCATGTCGAAGGGCACTCCTCAGTTCAACCGGGAGGAGTACCTCATGCACGACTGGTTTAACGAGTATTTCGGCTACGGCCTTTCTTCCATCGTATTTCAGGAAATCCGGGAATCCAAAGCCCTGGCCTACGCCACCTACGCTTACTACAGCTCGCCAACCCGCAAGGATTTAGCCCATTATCTGCAGGCCTACGTAGGCACGCAGCCCGACAAGCTCTCCGACGCCCTTCCCGCGCTGCTGGACATCATCGAGAACATGCCGGTAGAGGCCAGCCAAATTGAGCACGCGCGCCATTCCATGCTGCGCCAACTGGAAAGTGACCGCATCATGCCGCGGCGCTTGTTTTGGGAACGGTTGGAAAACCTCAAGTTGGGCGTGGATGGTGATTTGCGCAAAGATGTATACGAAAGTTTGCGGGATTCCGCGGTGGAAGACCTGACCAAGTTCCACGATCAATACGTTCGGGGGCGAAATTTCAACCTGGTCGTCATGGGTGATCGCTCGCACATGGATTGGGATTTTTTGAATACGATAGGCGAAGTACAGG
>CAYWHT010000355.1:2492-5168 GCA_964458135.1 uncultured Saprospiraceae bacterium
GTACAGGAGTTGTCTTTGCGAGATGTTTTTGGGTATTGAGTAGGAGCCTGGTGGTTTTGGCTGATTTTGGATGATAGAACACGAATTTGAAGATCAATTGTGTGTAAAAAGACTTCAGATAAGTTTTTTAACCTCCTATTATAAAACCCTAACGACAGCATTGCCGTGCATACCGACAATTTATTCCGTCACCGCCCCTCGCCCATTACCGAATTGCCGGTTGCGGAAGCCCGCGACCGGAACATTCGGTTGTTGCTCAAGCGCGACGACCAGCTGCTGCTGGAGGCCCGTCCCGGCAACGAAGCTTTCTGCGGCAACAAATGGCGCAAGCTGAAGTACAATTTGTTGTTGGCCCGTCAGGAAGGCTGGGAACAGCTACTCACTTTCGGCGGTGCTTATTCCAACCATATTGCCGCTACTGCGGCGGCGGGCCGGCTCTTTGGCTTTCGTACGGTGGGCGTGATCCGCGGGGAGCGTCCGGCATCTCTCAACCCCAGCTTGCGGGAGGCGGAAGCCTGTGGCATGCAGCTTCATTTTCTCGACCGGCTGGAATACCGGGTGTACAAATACCATCCTTCCCTTCTACAACGCTTACGCGAAATCTTTGGCCCTTACTATATGATCCCGGAAGGCGGCACCAACGCCCTGGCTCTGAAAGGCTGCGCCGAAACGGTTCGGGAAGTGGGGCAACAACTCAGGGACAACCTTCCGGATTACTGGTGCATCAGTTGCGGTACGGGCGGCACCCTGGCGGGAATTATTGAGGGATTGGCGGGAAAAAGCCGGGTACTAGGGTTTCCGGCGCTCAAAGGCCATGGCTTTGACCAGACCGTTCGGGAGTTACTGAGGCCTTCCGCTCCCGGTAATTGGCAACTGGTCACCGACTATCATTTCGGAGGGTTTGCCAAATACCATCCGCAGCTGGTAGACTTTATCAACCGGTTTAAGCGGGCGCACGGTATTTTATTGGACCCCCTCTATACGGGCAAGCTCCTTTACGGCGTACTGGATTTGCTGGGACGGGATTTTTTCCCGGCGGGTAGTTCGGTTCTCATTCTTCACTCGGGTGGTCTGCAAGGTATTACGGGGTTTAACGAGCGCTATGCGGCGCGGGAAGGCGTGGGGTGGTAATTAGTAGTGGGTAGTGGGCGCCGGCTTACGAAGCCTTGCCTACTACCCACTGTCCACTATCAACCATGCAATCAAAGATTCACCCTGCCGTAGCGCTGTCCGTCCTCGTAACGCACGATGAAGGCGTTGGGGAAGCCGCGTTCTTTGACCTGGCGCAGGGCCTGAATGGCTTCTTGTTCGCTAAAGAAAGGGGAGAGCAATACGCGGGTCAGGTTACGGGCGGTGATGTATTCGGTATCGAGGGTTCCCATGGCGCGCACCTGATCGAAGACTGCTTTGTCGGGATCGTATTTACGCAGGGAGATCAGTTGTATCTTGTAATATAGGCCGGCGTAACGGGTGGCGTCGGTGGTGAATTCGTAATTATCAGCCGGGGAGGTCGCCCGGGAGGTATAGGTTTCGCCTCCGGCTTCCAGGATTCGGCGATCGCCCGATCGCGGTTCATCCACCGTTACGGGGCGGGGCGGTTCTTCTTCTTCGGGAGGGGTTGGATCGGGGGTTGGTTCTTCGGTGGGTTGGGGTTCCAGATAGAGGGGCTGGCCGTAATTAGAGATGGCCGGATCGGTGGTGCTGATCTGGTATTCATCCCCACGGTAGCCCTCACTTTCCACGACGACGCGGAAGTTTTGGTCGGGAATCAATTCAAAAGAATAGCTACCTCCCTGGAAGGGCCGGTTATAGAGTAGTTGTTCATCTCCGTTTTCCTGGATCCGGTAAACCGTCACCGTAAACTCCTCCAGGGGCAGGTTGCTTTGCTGGTCATAGACGTTGGCTTGCAGCATGACGGGTTCTCGCTCCGCTTCGATCTCGAAGATGTCATCGTGTCGGGTGGTGAGTTTAGCGCTGGCGAAAATCCGGTTGGAGGCCAGGAAGTAGCCCTTACCGTCCCGGTTTTTGGTATAGTAATAATCATCGGCGCTGGAGTTGAAGGGTAGGCCGATATTTTCGGGCGTTTCCCAGTTGGTGGTGGCGCCCGTGGTCTTAAAGATATCAAAACCACCGATGGAAGGATGCCCGTTTGAGGCGAAATAAAGCGTACCGTCTTCCGGATCGATGAAGGGCGTCATTTCATCGCCCAGGGTATTGATTTGGGATCCCAGGTTGACGGGGTCGGAGAAATCGTTGTTATCGGCAGCCAGGTTGCGGGTGGTGTACCAGAGGTCCATGCCGCCCTGGCCGCCGCCCCGGTTGGAGGCGAAGTAAAGAAATTCGGTATTGCCTTTTCTCACGGCCTGGGGCTGGGTGGCGGTGGCGCCTTGAGCGTTGACGTTGGCGGGCAGCCTTTCGGGTTGCGACCAGGAGCCGCTCACGCGCTTGATGACGAAGATCTCGCAGCGGCTGGACAGGTTGTTGAACTTTTCCTGTTCCTCCACACTACAGATGGTGAAATAGAAGCGGTTGCCGTCGGGCGTCAGGGTGCCGTGGCAGTAGTGCTCCCCCTGGATAACCGGAAAATTTTGGGGGATGGAAGCCGACAACCACTCCCCTTCGCTATTCTGTTCGGAGCGGTAGATGCGCGCCCGGTTGCCCCGGGTAGAGGAGAAG
>CAYWHT010000356.1:0-5146 GCA_964458135.1 uncultured Saprospiraceae bacterium
CGCGATAAAGAGGGCCAAAATGTCGAATTCCTCGTCAAAGACAATGCGGATGAGGGCAAGATCGAAGAGCTCCTCCTCATGGTCGGCGGCGGTGATGAATTCGTCCTAATGAGCTTTATCGGCAACCTGGATTTAGAGAAGATCGCCAACCTCGCCCGCGAGATGGAGGGAAATTGAATGAGCGTAGAAAGTTCTAGAGCCAGGCGGGGCCGCTTTGGAGCTGGTCGATTTGTGGGTCAAACGGAAACCTTCGTTCGAAAGACCGGATGAACGATAGCCGCTTTTCAGCACCCGATCCGCACTTTTACCCGGCCGAGGAACGAGGACGGGCACTATTCCTGCCTACCGGCCCGCCTCTGGGAGGGCAGGCAGGCACCATTCACCATTAACAAAACACCACAACATGCAAACCCAATACCTCATCCCCACCCTACTACACTGTGTAATAAGTTCTTTGATGTTTTGGGAGGGGTATTTTGGCGAAAGGCAAGGCGCGAAGAAGGAGCATAGCCGTAGCTACGAGACTGATGAGCAACGCAGCCTTTCGGCAAAAGACACTGCCAAAGCGCAAAATTACTTATTACACAGTGTACTACTCATTACCCTATTTCTAGCCTCCTGCCAATCCCCGGTGGCGGAATTTTACCAACGCCACCAGGGCCGCCAAGGCGTAGAGAGCACTAACATCCCCGGCTGGGTCGTCTGGATGGGCACCCGGGTAGGCGGTCCCTGGATTAAGGACGAAATGGGCCCCGACGGGCTGCGACTAATTAAAAAGATCGGCGCCGTACGCGTCCTGGAAGCCGATGAACGCGATGCGCTCTCTTTGGCGGAAGCCGAAAATCTTATCCTTGACGCCCAAGACCGGGGATTCGAAGAGCTTATTAAAGTGCGCGACGGCGAAGAACACGTTCACCTCATGGCCCGCATCGACGGCGAAAAACTCGAGGAAATTCTCGTCCTCGTCCGCGAACCGGATAGCTACACCCTCGTCGGCCTGAAGTCGAGGATCAAAATCAAGGATTTAATGCAGTTTATTCAGCGGCAGCTGGAAGAGGAGGATTGGATGGACTTGCCGGAGGGCGGAGATCCGGTAGTGAGTAGTTGGTAGCGCGTAATTGGACGCGACATGGGCTTCGCCTCCTTAGCCCGAAGCCCTCACCATACTACCGGTCTTGGTTTTGGTAAAGATGGGCTACCGAAGCCTTTCCAAACACTTCTCCCGTCCGGGGAACAACGGACGGGTAACACCAACTACAAAACAATGAAACATTATTTAACTATCGTCATCCTGGCCGGCATAACCCTCCACGCCCCTGCCCAGGATACCATCATTCGTTCTTTTTTTGAGCAATACCAGGACCAACCCGGCGCTTCCTTTTTAAAACTGCGCGGCTGGTCCATCCGCATGGCGGCCGAACGCTTAAAAGATCCGATGGACCGGGCTCTGCTGGAAAAAATCCACCAGCTCCAAAGTCTGCTAATCCAACAAGAAAATACCGTAAGCGATAAAGCCGGCCGCGAGCTAATGCAACGTATGCGCAACGCCCAATACCAAAACTTGCTCCACCAACAGAATGATCAACAAACCCTGGATGTACTTATCCGTGAAAAAGACGACACCATCACCGGCTTATTCCTGCTCCGGCAAACGCCGGAAGAATTCATCCTCCTCCACCTCCAGGGCAAGCTGCGCTTTGAAGACCTCAACGACCTCAACCTCAACATCGAGGGGTTGGATGTATTGAAACAACTTCCCGACGATAGGGAAAAATGGTCCCGCGCCTAACGTAACGCGGAGCTCCGGCTCCGCAAAAACACCACCCAATCATTGCTACACTAGCCCAGCAACCTATGGCGCAAGCCAAGGGCTATTTGCCAATACCCCGCCCAACCACTCATGCTAATCGCAATTGGAATGGAATGGCAGCTCTAAAAGAATAATCCCTTTGGGGAAAGAGCCCCAGCGAGGCATACGGTTGGACCAACCCTCCAGTTCCAGAAGCATCCCCAAAAAAGGCTGCTCCTCCGGAGCGCCAAGCCTCTTCTGTAGCACATCCCTTCTACAAACCGACTGCACCTGATGGTGCGCCTACTTGTTATACAACGCGCGATTCGCATTACCGGGTTTACCCGGCCGACGCAGGAGGACGAATACCAACTACCATTCTCCCCATTTTTTCCCGATATTAGCCCCATCGCTAACAACTTTCAAACGCTAAAGCAACCACTCATGCAACTACGCATTGCCCTGCTGCTCATCACAGCCCTCGCAACCCTTCAAACCAGCTTTGCCCAAACCGAACAACCCCCCTACACCGCCGCCGACGAGCGCATCGAAAGCTACGAACAACGCCGGCAACTCCAGGAGCAATCCATCGTCAACGCCCTGGAGTTCCGCTCTATCGGGCCCACCGTCTTCAGCGGGCGGGTGGCCGATATCGATGTGAACGAAGAAGACCCCAGCCACTTCTACGTAGCCTACGCCTCCGGCGGCCTGTGGAAAACCCATAATAACGGCACCTCCTTCACGCCCCTCTTCGACGATGAAATGGTCATGACCATTGGCGACGTGGCGGTCGACTGGGAGAACAATCACCTCTGGGTCGGTACCGGAGAGGTTAATTCCAGCCGCTCTTCTTACGCCGGCATCGGCGTATACCGCAGCACCGACGACGGAGAAAACTGGCAACACCTCGGCCTGGCTGAAACCCACCACATCGGCCGCATCATCATCCATCCCGATGATCCGAACACCCTCTGGGTCGCCGCCCTCGGCCACCTCTATTCGCCCAATCCCGAACGGGGAGTCTACAAGACGACCGATGGAGGGCAGACCTGGGAAAAAACACTGTTTGTCAATAACAACACCGGCGCGGTCGACCTCGTCATCGATCCCGACAACCCGGACATCCTCTACGCCGCCACCTGGGAGCGCACCCGCCGCGCCTGGAACTTCGTCGAAGCCGGTGAAGGCAGCGGCATCTACAAGAGCACCGACGGAGGCGACAACTGGGAGCTGCTCACCCAACCGGAAGGCCGGTTTCCCACCGGCGAAGGCGCCGGCCGCATCGGCCTCGACCTCATCAAAGAAAATGGCGAAACCATTCTCTACGCCGCCATCGATAATTACTTCCGCCGCGACGAAGAGGAAGCGCCCGAAGATGAGCTCACCAAAGACCAGCTCCGCACTATGAGCAAGGAGGACTTCCTCGCCCTGGAGACCTACCTGGTCAAAGACTACCTGCAGCGCTACGGCTTTCCCAAGCAGTACAGCGTGGACAAGGTCACCCAAATGATCGAAGATGAAGAAATCGAGCCCCGGGAGCTAGTCGTCTACGTGGAAGACGCCAATGCGCTGCTGTTCGACACCCCAGTCGTCGGGCTGGAAGTGTACCGCTCCGACGATGAAGGCGCCAGTTGGGAGCGCACGCACGACGATTACCTCGACGCCGTCTATAATTCCTACGGCTACTACTTCGGCCAGGTCCGCGCAGCGCCCGGCAACCCGCAAAAGGTCTACGTCATGGGCGTGCCCGTACTGCGCTCCGATGACGGTGGAAAAACGTTTAAATCGATCAACGGCGATAACGTACATGCCGACCACCACGCCCTCTGGATCAACCCCGACCGCCCGGGCCACCTCATCCTCGGTAACGACGGCGGCATCAATATTTCCTACGACGACGGTGAAAACTGGGTCAAGTGCAACAGCCCGGCCGTCGGGCAGTTTTACGCCGTGGCGGTGGATATGGAAAAGCCCTTCCGCGTCTACGGCGGCCTGCAGGATAACGGCGTCTGGCGGGGGCCCAGCACCTACGAAGCGAGCACCCGCTGGCACGGCTCCGGCGATTACCCCTACGACCGCATCATGGGCGGCGACGGCATGCAAGTGGAAGTCGACACCCGCGATAACGCCACCGTCTACACCGGTTTTCAATTCGGCAACTACTTCCGGTTGAATACCACCACCCGGCAGCGCGCCTACATCACCCCCAAACACGATCTGGGCGAACGGCCCTTGCGCTGGAACTGGCAGGCGCCCATCCACCTATCCTCCCACAACCAGGATATTCTCTACATGGGCTCCAACAAACTGCACCGCTCCTTCAACCAGGGCGATGAATTTAAAGCCATTTCCGGCGATCTGACCAAAGGAGGCCGCGAAGGTGACGTCTCCTTCGGCACGCTGACCACCATCCACGAGTCGCCCCTTCAATTCGGGCTCATCTACGTAGGCACCGACGACGGTCTTCTTCACGTCACCCGGGACGGCGGCAATAGCTGGACGGACATTACGGCCGGGCTCCCCCAGGACATGTGGGTCACCCGCGTACAGGCTTCCCGCTACGAAGAGGGCCGCGTCTACGCTTCCCTCAATGGCTACCGCTGGGATGACTTTACCCCCTACCTCTACGTCTCCGAAGATTACGGACAAAATTGGACGCGCATCGGTACCGACCTGCCGCTGGAGCCGGTCAACGTAGTCAAGGAAGATCCCGAGAATCCGGATATCCTCTACGTTGGCACCGACCATGGCCTCTACGTTTCCCTCGACCGCGGCGAAAGCTTTATGCTCCTCAGCAACGGCCTGCCCGCCGTCGCCGTACACGACCTGGTCGTCCACCCACGGGACAAGGAGCTGCTCGTCGGCACCCACGGCCGCTCCCTCTACCTGGGCAGCGTCAAAGAGCTGCAGCAACTCACCGCGCCCGTCCTGGCCAAAGACCTACACGTCTTCTCCATCGATCCCATCCGCTACCGCGGAAGCTGGGGCGATCAATACGCCTCCTGGACGAAGATCAACGAGCCGGAAGTCGAGCTGCCCCTCTACAGCCAAAACGGCGGCGCCGCCACCATCACCGTCAAAACTAAGGATGACCTCACCCTACATACCTTTACCGCCGAATGCCAACCCGGCCTCAATTACCTGACCTACAACCTGGCCTTCGATGCGGCCCAACTCGAGCCCTACACAGAATACCTCAATCAAGACCGCAAGCCGGATGAGAAGCCGGTCAAGCTGGAGGAAGCCGATAATGGGAAGAGGTATCTGTATAAGGGAAAGTACGTGGTGACTGTTGAAATGGAGGGGGAGATGGGAGAGATGGAACTTGAAGTTGAGTGATTTTGGATTTTGGATTTT
>CAYWHT010000357.1:0-5138 GCA_964458135.1 uncultured Saprospiraceae bacterium
GAAAAAATCGCTAGCCTATCTAAACACGACACTTATTAATCTCTCATCGCTAAGTACACGATATACCGATGCACGAATTAAATTCTAATTTATTTAATAATATTCGACTTCACCAATGGCTCTGGCTACTCGTCGTCGGAACGCTCCTTGCTCTTCCGGCCTGCAACCGCAGCTCCCAACCGCCGGTGGAAGAAGTCAATCTGGAAACCCTCAACCAATCCGGAGAAGCTATGGAATTGAGAGAAGCAATTAAGGCCGCCGCCGCAGAATGGCTTAAAATAAACGGCGTAGAAGGCGTAGCCGCCGGTAAACAGGAAGGCGAATACTGCATTTTGGTCAGCGTATCCCAACCCGCCGAACGCTTTAAGGAAAAAATTCCGGAAACTTATGCAGGCTACCCGGTGGTAATCCGGCAAAGTGGAAAGTTTAAAGCCAATTAACAAGTCATTCCCACAGTATACTCTCGAAGCCGGAAACCGCGTTCACCCTAACCGGGCCCCATCCTCCAGCTCCTTCCCCGGATCCGGCGCCGCCAGCACCACTTTGCCATCTTCCCTGTAAAAGCCGTTGACCAGACATTCGGAGCGCAACGGCCCAATCTGCTTGGGGGGGAAATTGACCACGGCCATCACCCTCTTGCCGATCAGCTCTTCTTTGGTGTATAATTCCGTAATCTGCGCGCTGGATTTTTTTTGGCCGATTTCGGGACCGAAGTCAACGTACAGAATGTAAGCCGGCTTGCGGGCTTCCGGAAAATCTTCAACGGCCGTGATGGTGCCGGCGCGGACTTCTACTTTGGCGAAGTCTTGCCAGGATATCTGAGACATACAGAAACTAGTTTTGGGCAGGGGATTCTACGAATAGGTCAATGGGAATATTTTAAATAAATTTGAATCTAGAAAACACTTTTGTTAATTGTTTAAATGGTCTGACAAAGATGAAAAAACCCGTCACCCAAAAGGACATCGCTCACGAGCTCAATGTTTCGGTTGCGTTAGTTTCCTACGTATTGAGCAATAAAGAAAAAGAGGGGCGGGTAAGTGCTAAGATGGCTCAAAGAATCCGGGAAACCGCAGCGCGCCTCAATTACAAGCCCAACCACGCGGCCAGGAGCCTTAAGAAAAACCGCCAGATGACGATTGGCTGTATCCTGGCGGATATTTCTAACCCTTTTTTCGCCGAAATGGCGCGCAGAATCGAAGATGAAGCCTATAAACTCAACTATACCGTCATTTTCGGCTCTTCCGATGAGGAGCTCGAAAAATTTCGTAAACTGACAGATTTCTTCATTTCCCGCCAATTAGATGGCTATTTGATTGCTCCACCCGAGAATGGACGGGAAGAAATTATCCGGTTGAAAGAACTGAACCTTCCTCTCGTGTTAATTGATCGCTACTACGATGATCTCAACCTCAATTACGTGGTAATCGACAATTACGAAGCTTCCCTTAAAGTAGTTGACCATCTGGTGAAAAAGGGATACACCCGCATTGGCATGGTAGCTTACGAATCGCAAATGCTCCATTTCAGAAAACGGACGGCGGGCTACACAGATGCTTTGATCGCCAACGGCATCAAGCCTTCGGAAGATTTGCTCAAGCGGGTGAACTTTAGCCAACTGCGCAGAAACGTCATCAAAGAAGTGCGCGAACTCATCGAACAGCAACGGGTGGAAGCCATTTACTTCGCAGCCAACAGCCTGGCCATCGAAGGGCTTAAGTACATTTTTAAACGCGGCTACGCCATGCCCGAAGAAATTAAAGTAGTCGCCTTTGACGAAAACGCAGCCTACAGTTTTTTTCGCCATCCCATCACCCACGTCAAACAACCCTTGAAAGAAATGAGCACCACCGCTATTAAGATGCTAATCGATTTCATCGAGGGGCGTCCCACCGATCAACCGCGCGTGTACCTGGAGTCCAGCCTAATTTTGGAATACGTAAGCCCGAAATCCACGATTAAAGGATAAGCGGATGAAACACCTTAAGGAATAACGCCCTTTCATTAGAGCTCGTAGGGCTTGGGGGTAAGCCCGCCCCAAGCCGCATTTTTCCATCCCAACGACCTCCGCAGAGCCGGTCCGGCCGCAAGTGAGGGAATGACAAGATTCACGCATCCAAGTGACCGACATCATTGAAATCGGGTAAGAATACTTATTTCTTAAAGCTCATTGGTAGTTTGCTTCTGATGCCGAAAATGAACAGATCTGGGTGCTTACGAAGCCATTTTTGAGCGCTACATTCAAGAGTGGGACCCTACTCTTGAATAAAAAAATGGTGAAGGCAGTTCCCATTTGCAGGTCAAAGGGTAAACCCTGTGGAATTCCCAGAGCGACTATTCCACAGGGTAAACGCCCAACAAGCTCTCTTAACCCAAAGAAAAGCCCATCCATCCATGACTACGCACCTAAAGGCTGAACAACTCCGAAAAACCTATGATCCGAATACGCTGCCCCTTCCCACTCCCGGAGAACAGCTTCCGGTCAAAGCCATCATCGGGCAGAAAAGAGCCGTAACGGCTTTGCAATTCGGCCTGGGCAACAAAGCTCGGGGGTTTAACATCTACGTCGCCGGCATTCCCGGAACCGGCAAGCAAACCGCCGTCATGCACTACCTCGAAGAGCTCTCCCGCCAGGAGCCCGCTCCCTGTGACTGGGTCTACGTAAACCACTTCCAGGACCCCTATTACCCTAAGAAATTGAGCCTGCCAAAAGGGGAAGCCCACAAATTTCGCAATGCGCTCCGCCATTTTTTAGTGCAAGCCCATAGCTCCCTGATTAAAATATTTGAAAGCGAAGATTTTTCCTGCAAAAGGGACGAACTGATCCAAAAAATGCAGGATGAAGAATCGAATGTGTACGCTGAGGTCAGTCAGAAGGCCAAAGCTCAAGACCTCATCATCCAGAGAACACCGGTGGAGCTCATCACCTTGCCCATGGTTAACGACAGGCCGATGAACGACAAGGAGTTTGCGGCGCTCAGCCAGGAGGAAAAGGAAGCCATTTTCGAAAAGCAACGGCAGTTCAAAGACAAGCTCCGCCTTGCCGCCCGCAAAACCAGAGATATCGAAATCCATTATTCCTACCTGCTGCGCAAATTGGAACAGGACGTGGCCCTGCGCACCCTGGACACCCTATTGGAAGAACTGAAAACCGAGCATGCCGGACGGGAACAGGTGCTTAGCTTTTTGGAAGATTTGAAAAACGACATCCTGGAGCATCTCAAAGACTTTGTACAATTCAATTCCGACGGCAAATCCGACAACACGTCCCAGCAACCCCTCATGAAGGAGAATTCCGCGCCTCGCCGTTACGAGGTCAACGTTCTGGTCGATAACCGGCGCGTTGAGGGAGCACCCATTCTTTTGGAAATTAACCCCACTTACAACAACCTCTTCGGTAAAATCGAAAAGGAGTCCACCATGGGCGCCTTCGTGACCGATTTCACCCTGATTCGCAGCGGATCGCTCCACAAAGCCAACGGGGGTTACCTGATCATCCCCGTCGAAGAACTCCTGCGTAATTTCAATGCCTGGGACAGCCTCAAAAGAGCCCTGCGCACCAACGCCATCGACATTGAAGAACCCGGAGAACGCCTGGGCTTCCTCACTACGAAAAGCCTCAAACCCGAACCTATCCCTCTAAACATTCAGGTCATTCTCATCGGACGACCGATGTACTACTACCTGTTGCTGCATTACGATGAAGATTTCCGGGAACTGTTTAAGGTCAAGGCGGATTTTGACCTATCCATGGAAAAGAACGACGAAAACACCCTGGATTTCATCCGCTTTATCCAGCACTTCTGCCGGGAGGAGGATCTCCTGCCGTTGGATGCCGCCGGTATGGCCAAACTCCTGGAACATACCCACCGCCTGGCCAACGATCAGGAAAAAATATCCACCCGTTTCGGCGAAATCACCAACCTGATCCGGGAAGCCCAACATTACGCTGGTCAGGAACAAGCTTCACATATCGGCGAGGCTCACATTAGTAAGACCATCGAGCAACAACTGTACCGCTCCGGCCTTTTACGGGAAAAAATCCGGGAGGGGATCGAAAGAGGGGAAATTATGCTCGATCTGGAGGGATCAAAAACCGGCCAGGTCAATGGGCTCTCTTATATCGACCAGGGAGATATCGCCTTCGCTCACCCCAGCCGGATCACCGCCAACGTCAGCGTCGGGCAGGCCGGCATCGTGGATATCGAGCGGGAAGTACAACTCGGAGGGCCCATCCACAGCAAGGGCGTGATGATCTTTTCGGGTTATCTGGCGGAAAAATTTGGCCAGGACAAACTCATCAGTCTCTCCGCCCAGCTCACCTTCGAACAAAGCTACTCGGAAATAGAGGGAGACAGCGCATCCAGCGCCGAACTCTACGCCCTATTGTCCAGCCTTTCCGGCATCCCCATCCGCCAAGGCATCGCCGTCAGCGGCTCCGTCAACCAAAAGGGAGAAGTACAGGCCGTCGGCGGCATCAATGAAAAAATCGAGGGCTTTTTCGATATCTGCCACATCAAAGGGCTCACCGGTGAACAAGGGGTACTCATCCCCGCCAATAACCAAAAACATCTCATGCTGAAAGAGGAAGTCGTGGAAGCCGCCCACTCCGGCCAATTTCACATCTGGGCGGTCAACAATATCGCCGAAGGCATCGAAATCCTCACCGGCGTCCCGGCAGGAGAACCCACGGACGCCACTACTTTCTTTGCAGCGGAAAGCGTCTTTGAACAAGTGGATAAACGACTCAGCAAAATTTCGGATATTCTAAAAGAAGAGCGAACTACGCATGCCTTCCGTTCCAGAAAGCATCCCGGCAGACCTCAGTTAATGCGAATGCGGCGGAGAAGGATGGAGTAGTGGGTAGCGCGTACAACGCCCTGCGAAGCCCTTGTCAACTACCTAATACTAAAAACTAAGCTGTGAGGGAAGGAGTCGAACCTTCACGGAGCGGTTAGTCCTCCTATTCATGGGATTTTTCCCTTATCTCCGCCCCCGCGACAAGAGGGTGTGGCTGCCGGTTTCACCACCTCACAGTGTGCTTTGGTTGGATAGCGGGCGCAACGCCCTTGCCAACTACCTGATACTAAAAACTAAGCTGTGAGGGAAGGAGTCGAACCTTCACGGAGCGGTTAGTC
>CAYWHT010000358.1:0-5134 GCA_964458135.1 uncultured Saprospiraceae bacterium
ATAATCAAAAAATTGCAATTTGGAGGCCAACTACTAAACCCGCAATGGGTTCAAAATTAACCAATGGAGAAAGAAGCACTCAAACGCGAAGCGAAACAAAAGATCGATGATGTATTCACAAAAATTGAAGAGCTGGAAGCCAAAAAAGACCAGTTTTCTTCCGAAATGCGCGGCGATTATGAACAGAGATTAGCGCAACTCCGCTCCCAAAGAGATGACCTCATGGCTAAATACGAGAAACTTCAGCAGGCCTCGGAATCCAAAGCCGCCGAAGTCCAATCGGCCTTTGATTCCGCAGCGAAATCCTTTGAGGAAGGGTTTTCCAAAATGGCTTCTATCTTTAAGAAGTAGGCGTACAGACAACCAACTTTAAAGATTAGAGTTGCATCGCATATTTTGTTGGATTTGCCGATCGGTTTCCTTATTATTGATCTCAGCAACCTCCAACTCTAAATTTGCGAACTCATGCCCGGAAAGACGACCCCATTGCGCCATCTTGGCCTACTTGCCATCCTATCCCTGGTCACGATGATGGGAACCGCCCAGAACCCGGAATACGATTTTACGACCTACGCCACCTACGAGGAAGAACGCTGGGTGGACTCGGTCTACAATGCCCTTTCTCGCGAAGCGCGCATCGGTCAATTGTTTATGATCCGGGCCCATTCCAACCTGGGGCGCTCCCACGAGCGGGAGGTTGAACGGCTCATCCGGGAATATAAAGTCGGTGGGCTCTGTTTTTTTCAGGGCAGTCCGGGCAAACAAGTCGAGTTGCTCAACCGCTACCAGCAGATGAGTGATATGCCCATGTTGGTGGCCATGGATGCGGAATGGGGGCTGGGCATGCGCATGGAGGAAAGCACCATAAGTTTTCCCAAACAATTAACGCTCGGCGCCATACAAAATAACCGGATGATCTACGAAATGGGGGGGGAAGTCGCCCGGCAGCTGCAGCGCGTTGGGGTGCACATCAATTTTGCGCCGGTGGCCGACGTCAACAACAATCCCGCCAATCCGGTCATCAACTACCGCTCTTTCGGTGAAGATCGCTACAATGTGGCCGTTAAGAGCTACATGTATATGAAGGGGATGCAGGACAACGGCATCATCGCCTGCGCCAAACATTTCCCCGGCCACGGGGACACCGACGTTGACTCCCACCTGGATCTTCCCGTCATTCGCCATGAGCGCCGGCGGCTGGATAGCGTGGAATTGTATCCTTTCCGCACGCTTTCCGATTACGGCATCGGCAGTATGATGATCGCGCATTTGCAAGTGCCCGTACTTGATGGGCGCGAGTACCGGCCAACCACCCTTTCCCGCAATACGGTCACCAATTTGCTAAAGCGCCAGATGAATTTTCGGGGCTTGATTTTCACCGATGCGCTGGATATGCGGGGCGTGACCAAGCACTTTCCTAGCGGAGAAGTAGAAGCCGAAGCCTTGATGGCTGGCAATGACGTCTTGGTCTTACCGGTAGACTTGAGCGCAGCCCGGCGGGAAATTCAACGGTACCTGAGCACCGACCGCATCGGCGAAGGCCAACTGGAAAACAGTGTTAAAAAAATTTTGCGCGCCAAATTCCGGATGGGGCTCACCCGTTTTATACCCATCTCCACCGATAACGTGCTGGAAACGCTCAACCAAGCGCGGGGCGAAGTGCTGCGACGTAACCTATTGCGCGACGCGTTGACCCTGGTGCGCAACGATAACGGCCTGGTGCCGCTGGTGGCCCTCGACACCCTGGACCTTGCTGCGCTGAGCATCGGCGTTTCCGGAAAACCTGCTTTTCAGGAGCGCTTGAGCGATTATACGCGAATAGATACCCGGCAGGTGGGAGGCGTGATTTCCGGCAGCCGGGAGGAACGCTTACTGGATGATTTGGGGCGCCGGGATGCGGTGATCGTAGGCCTCCACGGCATGAACCATTCCGTAGAAGAGGATTTCGGGATCAGCGAGAGCGCCCTGGATCTGATTTACGAATTGCAGCAGCGCACGGAGGTCATCCTGGTGGTGTTTGGCAGTCCCTACGCATTGCGCTATTTCGATTACCTGCCGCAGGTGTTGCAGGCCTACGAGGATAATGTGGCAACGCAAGATCTGGCGGCGCAGGCCTTGTTTGGCGCCTTTGGTTTGCGGGGGCGTCTGCCGGTAACGGCTTCCATTCGCAGCGCCTACAATTCGGGGGTGCGCACCCGCGGCTTGGGGCGGCTGGGCTACGGCCTGCCGGAAGAAGAGGGCATGCGTTCGCAAGAACTGGAGCGCATCGATGAATTGATGGAACGGGCCGTGCGGCTCAAAGCCACCCCCGGAGGCGTAGTACTGGTGGCAAAAAACGGAAAGATCGTGTACCACCGCGGTTTCGGGCACCATACCTATGCCAAGCGTCGCCCCGTAGACCGCAATGAAGTGTACGATCTGGCATCGCTCACCAAAGTAGCCGCTACGACCCTCTCCGTCATGCGCCTGCAAGACGAAGGCAAGTTGGATATTGACGACCCGCTAAGCCGCTATTTGCCCGAGCTGCGGGGCACGAATAAAGAAAAGCTGACCATCCGGGAGATTATGGCCCACCATGCCGGCCTGATCGATTGGATCCCCTTTTACCGGGAGACTATTGCGGGTAATCGACGGCCGTCGCCGGAATTTTATCGCCACCGGCCCCAGGGGCCTTATACGGTGCCGGTGATCGACGGGCTTTACATGCGGCAGGACTATCTGGATTCCATTCGTCAGCGGATCATTGAAAGCGAATTGCGGCCCCGCAAAACCTACAAGTACAGTGACCTGGGATTTTATCTGTTGGCCGATATGGTGCAGCGCGTGAGCGGCATGCGGCTGGATGAGTACGCCGCCCGGCAGTTCTACCGCCCATTGGGATTGCAGACGGTCACCTTCCGGCCCTGGGAGCAACTCTCCATGGATGATATCGCGCCCACCGAAGAGGATCGCTATTTCCGTGGTCAACGGGTACAGGGCTACGTACACGATATGGGCGCCGCCATGATGGGAGGGGTCAGTGGGCACGCCGGCTTGTTCGCCAATGCCCGGGATCTGGCCGCCATCATGCAGCTATTCCTGCAGGGCGGGTATTACGGGGGCTGCCAGTTGGTGGATAGTACTACCGTGAAAGCTTTTACCCGGAGGTTCGAACGCAGCGACCGGCGCGGCATCGGTTTCGACATGAAACCGCTCCGTTCTTCCCGCCAAAGCCCCCATCTTTCGGCGCGCGCCTCCACCCAAACTTTTGGGCACACCGGTTTTACCGGCACCTGTGCTTGGGTAGACCCCAAAGAAAAACTAATCTTTATCTTTCTTTCCAACCGGACTTATCCGTCCATGCGGAATTACAAACTCAATAAAATGGAATACCGGGCCCGGGTACACACCATCGCCTATGAATCGATGCGTTCCTGGTCCGATGGCCGTTATTTCCCAGAAGTAGTGGAAGGAAAGTAATGCTTCGGGCAGCCCGGCAGATTTCTTATCTTTGGTGTCTTATATGAACCTAGCATTACGCATAGCAAGAAGATATCTGTTCGCCAAGAAATCGACCAATGCCATTAATCTCATTACCGGCATTGCGGTATTCGGTATTTCGGTGGGAACGGCGGCCCTGATTCTGGTGCTATCGGTATTCAACGGCTTTGAAGACCTGATCACCCAGATGTACAGCTTCTTTGATCCGGAAGTGAAAGTGACTCCGGTTAAGGGCAAAACATTTTCGGTGGATTCCACCACCCTCGAAGAGCTGGAATCCGTAGAAGGCATCGCGCTGATATCCCAAACCCTGGAAGAGGTGGCCTTTTTTGAATACGATAGTAAAGAGGGGTTTGGCACCCTCAAAGGCGTTGACGACAACTTCCGGCGGGTGACCAATATGGACTCCACGCTTAGGGAGGGGGCCTTTACTTTTCGGCGCGGAGATCGAGATTTGGCGGTTCTGGGCGCAGGGATGCGCAATAAGCTGGGGGTCAACGTGGAGGAAGTTTTTTCTCCCCTGAGCATTTATATGGCCAAGCGGCGAGACGTGGGCATGTTCGAACGGCAGTTCCGCAAGCGGCTCGTTTATCCGGCCGGAACTTTCCTCATCCAGCAAGATTTTGACAATCAATACGTGCTGATCTCTCTGGCCCTGGCCCGGGAATTGCTAGACTACCGCGATGAAGTGAGCGCCCTGGAGATCAAACTGGAAGAAGATGCTAATGAGCGAAGGGTGCAAGAACAAGTGCAGGCCATCCTGGGAGAGGATTTCGCGGTCAAAAACCGGTACGAGCAAGAGGAAGCGTTCCTTAAGCTTATGAAAATGGAAAAATGGTTGAGCTACGCTATCGTAAGCCTGATGATGCTCATGGTGGCTTTCAATATGGTCGGCGCCCTGTGGATGATTGTGCTCGAAAAGAAAAAAGATATCGCCATCCTCAAATCGATGGGGGCGCTGGATCGTACGGTGCGCAATATCTTTCTCAACCAGGGCGTCTTGTTATGTGTTTTCGGGATATTAATCGGCTTCGCCCTGGCGCTTTTATTGTACGGCGGCCAAAAATCTTTTGGAATCGTGGGGATTCCCGGCAACTTTATCGTGGATGCCTACCCAATCAGCATACGCGGGATAGATTTCCTGGTGGTCTTCGCCACGGTTTTTGCGATTGGACTTCTGGCTTCGGTGGCGCCCGCACAGCGCGCTCGCCGGGTGCCCTCCATCATCCGGGAAGAATAAGCACAGACTTTATGGAACAGTGGGAAACAGATTTCGAGTGGCTGCGCGTTCGTCACCTGATTAAAGAACGCTTTAACAAAAGCGAGCTTCCGGATTTGAACGCCATCTTGTTCCTCATCGGTATCCAGGAGTTGGGCTTCTGGAAAGAACGCTTCACCAAGGAGGAAAAGCAAGATCTAATGCACATCGCGGTCTGCCGGCTGCTGAGTACCGAGGGGTACTACGAATTCGTCGGCCGCGACGCTGACGGCTGGCCGCATTTCAAACTCGTCAAGCCGGTGCGGGCGCAGGGGCTGAAGGATCAGACGGAGCTGCTGAAACAGAAGGTAGTGGAGTATTTCCGGGAGGCATAGTTTAGTGGGTAGTGCTGTGGTAGGGAATGCTTGACTTTGGAAACGATACTGATATGGTCTA
>CAYWHT010000359.1:0-5117 GCA_964458135.1 uncultured Saprospiraceae bacterium
ATTTGGTTAGGGCTGAGGTAGTGCTGTGGTAGCGCTGCCTCTTTTTTTGTTTTACAGCCCGGCGTATTTTTTTCTATTAATTTTTTTTGTATGTTTGCTTTTGATACCATCTTCCAACCTCCTTTTCTATTTCGGCCGTGAGTGCGAGAAACGGCTATTCAAAACGTGTCTATTCAATCCATCTCAAGAAGCTCTTGAAAGGCTGGAATGTAAGCCTTTAGATCAGAGGCTTTTCATACATCTACCCCTCAGCGGCCTGGGATTGTTTTACCTATAGGTGAAGCAAATCAGGTTACCCTTCACCTGGGACACTACATTTGGGAGTTTTACGGGCGGATGCAATCCGTTCAAGATTGAGTTAAATCGAGCTTGAAGCACTACCCCTTAGCATCCGCTCGCTCCTTTTTATCGTTGTCCGTCGCCGTCAAAGGCTACCCCTACGTACATTTTTTTCGCGGGGGAGAGCGTAATTTCCTGTCTGGTTTGAATAACAAATCCCGAATCGACTTTATAGCGCAACCGTTGCTCGAGCTGGTAGGTAGGGCTGTCGGCATTGTTGCGCACCCGGATGAGGTCGACCTCCCCAGCGGAATCGAAAGTAATTGCCAGCAATTTAGTTTTCAGGTCTTCGCTTTTGGCGCGGTAGACCAGGCGTTGCAGCCTCCGCGCTCTGCGAATGCTGTCGGTGGAGTAGCGATCGATCCAGGCTATGCGGTTGATATCCGAATCCAGAAAAACCTGGAGTTCCGAATCATAGTCCAGGGTGTCCAGTATTTTGGTTTCTTCCGAGCCGTCGAGTCGCACCGTTTTACGCAGGCGGGGCTGCAGGCTATCCAGTTGGTTGATTTCCTGGCGGAAAAAGCCTTTGAGATCAAAGAAGGGTTTTTCTCCTTTGGCGAGGGTGCTTTCCGATTCGGGCAATTGCTCGCATCCGAGCCAAAAGCAGCCCAATAGTAATAGGTAACGGGAATTAGTTATTCTCAACGCGTTCTTCGATTGGATTAATGAGTAATTCACCATCCATCTCCGATGGGCGTTCGAGCTGCATCAACGCGAGAATGGTGGGTGCGATATCTCCTAACTTGCCATCTTTCAACCCTGCTTGTTCTGACTGAGGGCTTACCAAAAAGCAGGGTACCGGGTTTTTAGTATGGGCGGTATTAGGCGTGCCGTCAGGATTAACCATGAAGTCCGAGTTGCCGTGGTCGGCAATAATAATGGCTTGGTAGTCGTACTGCAGGGCCGTTTCCATCAAGCGCCGGAGACACTGGTCAACCGTTTCCGCCGCTTTGACGGCCGCTTCGAACACCCCCGTATGGCCCACCATATCGGCGTTGGCGTAATTCAGGCAGATAAAGTCGGGCGTATTATCCCGGATGTCTTTGATGATGGCGTCGGTTACTTCCACGGCGCTCATTTCGGGTTGGCGGTCGTAGGTCGCCACTTTGGGCGAGGGGATCATGATCCGCCTTTCGCCCGGAAAAGCTTCTTCCCGCCCGCCGGAGAAGAAGAAGGTGACGTGGGGATACTTTTCCGTTTCGGCAATGCGCACCTGGGTCTTCCCGGCGCGGCTCAACACCTCGCCCAGCGTATTGCTGACATCCTGTTTGGTGAACAGGACTTCGACGCCTTCGTAGCGCTCGTCGTAGCGCGTCATGGTCAGATAGCGCAGGGAGAGGCGCTGCATGCCGTGTTCCGGCATATCGCGCTGGGTGAGCGCCTCCGATATTTGCCGGGGGCGATCCGTGCGAAAGTTAAAACAAACGAGCACATCCCCCTCTTCCAGGGTAGCAATGGGTTGCCCGTTTTCGTCCATCCCGACGATGGGCTTGAGAAATTCGTCCGTTTCACCGGCGTCGTAGCGTTCTTGTATGGTTTCCAGGATATCGTTACTGGGCGTTCCGGCGCCTTTTACTAGCAGATCGTAGGCCAGTTTGGTGCGCTCCCAGCGCTTATCGCGATCCATGGCGTAGTAGCGCCCTATTACCGAGGCCAGGCGGGTGGGCTGCCTCTCAATATGACGGAGTACTTCCCGCAGGTAGCCCTTGCCGCCCTTGGGGTCGGTGTCGCGCCCGTCGGTAAAGGCGTGGATGTAAACTTTTTTCAGCGCTTGTTCTTCGGCGATATCGCTAAGGGCTAATAAGTGATTCAAGTGGGAGTGCACGCCGCCGTCAGACACCAATCCCATCAGGTGAACGGCTTTATCGTTTTCGCCTGCGTAACGGAACGCATCCAGCAGGATTTCGTTTTGGTGCAATTGGCGATCGCGTATGGCCATGTTGATGCGCGCCAGTTCCTGGTAGACGATTCGCCCAGCTCCGATATTGAGGTGTCCTACTTCCGAATTCCCCATTTGCCCCTCGGGTAAACCCACTTGTTCGCCGTGTGTTTTCAATTCGGAATGCGGGTATTTTTGGTAAAGGCTATCTACGTAGGGCGTATTGGCCTGCGCAATAGCGCTGACTGCCGGGTCCGGGCCATGCCCCCAGCCGTCGAGGATTACGAGCAATGCGCGTTTAGCATCCGTCATAGTGATTTGATTGTGTTTTAGGCTGACTTCGTGTCCAAAAAACGCGATCCTCCCATCGGAGGTTTGATCAAAAGTAAGGACAATGCCGGAACTTTTGGGGAAGGCTGAAATTATTCTTTAGCGGAGAATTTGATACTTGCAGGCAAAAATAAACGTTACCCAAATGGCCGGGTTACGTCAAAAAGGCAAAATCAATCACAATAGCCGTACACGCTATTCCAATAGTCATAGAAAACCGAATATTTGAAGGTAAAAACAGGTTTATGAAAAAACTGATCTTTTTGGTGCTGCTGCCCCCGCTCTGGCTCTTTCCCCAAGCGAATATGAGCGAAATTACCCAAGCGATCAGCACCGGCGACACCGAGGCTTTGAGTCAGTATTTCGATAACGCAGTAGAGGTAGCTGCTCTCGACCGGGAAGACGTATTCAACCGGGAAAAGGCGACTGAACTGGTCAGGCAATTTTTCAGCAAACACCAACCCAAGTCTTTTAGCCAGGTACACAAAGGCGTATCGAAAAGTAATGATTCCCAGTATTGCATTGGCAATCTCTACACCCGGGACGCGACCTTCCGGGTCTATATCTATATGAAAATTGAAGGCAACCGGCTGCTGATTCAGGAACTGCGTTTTGACAGGGAATAGCCGTGTGCTGACTCTGGCGGCCACCCCTTGCTTAGCTAAATTTTCCCTCCAGCACGCCCAGACCAAACAAAGCGAAGTCAAATTTGACGGGGTCCTCGGGATCCATGGCCTTCAGCTTATCCGTTAGTTCCAGCGTGGCGAGCCAGTCGGTTTGTTTTCGATCCAGAAGCTTCAATTTCCGGGCCACGCGTTCCACGTGTACATCCAGCGGCATCAAGAGCTGAGAGGGCCGAATGCGCCGCCACAAGCCAAAGTCCACCCCGCAGTCGTCCCGCCGTACCATCCATCGCAAAAACATATTCAGCCGTTTACAACTCGATTTTCGCTCGGGGGTGGCCACGTGCTTACGCGTGCGTTGCGGCGCGCAAGGCAAAGCAAAAAAAAGATGATGGAACCCCCGTAACCCCGCTTCCACATTGGGGTCAGCGGGGGTGATGAAGCGAGCGAAAGCATCCTCCAGGGAGTGATGACGCCGGTAGTACTGTTGAAAGAATTCGAGGAAATAAAGCGTATCCAAGGGTTGGAAGGTGCGGTGCCGAAAATGGAGCAATCGTTTGCGATCGGTTTCCTCGTGATTGAGCACGAAATCGTAGGGGGCGCCGTCCATCAAATCAATCAGCTCGCTGGCCTTGTTGATGATCGTTTTGCGTTGTCCCCAGGCCAGGATGGCCACCCAAAACCCCATAATTTCGATATCCTGCAAGTGCGTAAAACGATGGGGAATGCCCACCGGATCGTCCTCAATAAACGCCGGCCGGTTAAATTGCCGTACACGGCCCTCCAGAAAAGTGCGCAGATCCCGCCATTCGCTATTTGAAATTCCGGTCATGTTACTCCATTGAAACACACGCTCTACACAATAATTGTTTTGCACCGGACAATGGCCAGGGCTTTTCGACGTTTTATTATAAACAATCCATCATCGCCAATGACCGCAACATTTACTTACACACTAGTTTTAGCCGTTATTTACATGGGCATTCGAGCTTGGGAAGGTCTGGACGACCGGTCTTAAGCGCGGAATGGTTTACCCACCGTGGCCGTGCATCAATTTTCCTCCTCTACGCGTTTGGGCCGACTCGCACTGGGCGTCCTGTACATGGCGAAGTTGGCCATTCCCAACCGTTGCAAAAAATGGTAGAACGATACGCGCAATACCCCCAGGCCATAGCGCACACTCCGCGTCAAATTAATCGATGAAGCTTCTTCGAAATATTTAGTCGGACAAGTCACCTCTGCAATATCAAACCCGGCGTAAATTATCTGCGAAAGCATCTCATTATCAAAGACAAAATCATCGGAATTGTTATTGTAATCGATGCCGGTAAGCACTTTTCGATCAAAGGCGCGGTAACCGGTATGGTATTCCGATAATTTGTAATTGACTAACAGGTTTTGTACGAGGGTTAGTATCCGGTTGGCGATGTATTTGTAGAGTGGCATTCCGCCCTGCAAGGCGCCCTTTCCCAAGATGCGGGACCCCAGCACCACCGGATAAAGTTCATCACCGATAATATTAACCATGGCGGGAATCAACTTGGGCGTGTACTGATAGTCGGGATGCAGCATAATCACAATATCGCCGCCCAGCTCCAGGGCCCGGTTGTAGAGCGATTTCTGGTTGCCGCCGTACCCCCGGTTATCGGGATGGATGATGAGGTGGTGAATGCCGATAGACCGGGCCAGCTCGCTGGTATTATCGCTGCTAGCATCATCACAGAGAATCACTTCGTCCACCAGGTCCATCGGAATTTCCTCGTAAGTTTTTTTGAGCGTACGCGCCGCATTGTAAGCAGGTAATACGACGATGACTTTTTTGCCTTGGTACATGGTGTTCCTTTTGTGTACCGGCAAAGATAATAAACCCTCCCCTGAACTGGAGGTCATAGAAAAAATGGGGGGGCAAGGCCCCGGCAGCCCTTATGTTCCTCCCCCTAGTACAC
>CAYWHT010000360.1:0-1402 GCA_964458135.1 uncultured Saprospiraceae bacterium
GCGTCATATTTTCACAAATCCTGAGTTGTCAGACTATAGTAGTTGGTAGTGGGTAGGCGCATGGTAGCAAAAGTGTTCCCTTATTGGTCGAAGTCTTTCCGACTTCGATAAAAAAACGCATGAACCGTCTGTGTACTCCAATAAACAATCGCTCTTTAAAATTTATTGAAACCATTTTTCTTCCATCTCTTCCGGGATATCAAATTTTCGTTCTTTGTATCGATCGATATACTGTACCATTTTCCGCACGGTAGCCTCAGATACTTTGTCAAGTACAATGTGCAGCGGCTCATCCAGCTTGTCTTCCAATTTTTCTCCCAGGCTGAAAAATTTTTGCATAAAAATGGGCATCGCGATACCCACGCAACCGCGTTGGGGTTGAATGCGAAGCATATTTGCCTTTTGGGGGCCGATGAGGTGGCGCATGAGGAAAACGGGGCCATCATCCAGCGCATCGATTGGAATGGTCTCGCGGGCGAATTGCAAAAGAGCTTTGGCGAGCAGTTGCCCCGCCCGGCTGGGCCGGGATTGGCGTTCCAGAATTTTGTTAATCAGCGCCCGGGCTTCTTCCAGGTCGGCGGGCAGCAAATCGTCATCGACCCCCAGGACGTGGCCGATGGCCCTCCAGGTGTGCAAGTAGGCTTCCAGGCGTTCCTCTTCTTCCCGAATATGGAACTGTTCAAGGGCGTCGATCAGCGAAATGCTAAAGGTCATCAAGGTGATGGCCATGTCCTCCTGGTTAATAGGCTTCCCCAGGCTTTGCTCATCCCATTGGTCTTGCGGAATAAAATGCCGGATGGAGGCGTGTATCAGACGTACTTTCTGGATGGCCCGGATGCCTTTACCACCCGCCTGCAGGTTGCCGCGCCCCATGACATCGATCAGAAACTGGCCAGTTTCGGCGATGCGGCGGGAGAAAATTTGAAGGTTTTCTTCTTCATTGGTCAGCCGGCTGGTCTTTACCAGTACCTGTGCGCCATTGGCGCAGGAGTACAGTAGGGGCAGCGACTTGTAGTATAAAAAGATCAGGAACTTCGGACCATGGTCCAAAAACAATTCCTGGGCAACCTGAATCCGTTGGGGATCCGCCCATTCCGGCAGGGCGTTAGTAGCCGATAAAAAATCGTGAACTACTGCAGGAAAAGCGTCTATTGGCATTTCAATGTTGCGAATGAGGCGGTCAAAAAGCCGGCGGGCTTCTCCCGGCCCCTGCTCCTGCACAATTAACCGCAGGTATTCATCCGCCACGGGGTCGGCCCGGAGTCTTTTTTGGTTGAGGAAGGTGTCGGTGAGATGCATTGTAGTGATTAGTGGTTAGTGAACAGCTTTGCAGCCCAAAGGATAATTTTGAGATGGCTTCTAACCACTACTCTATCCGCTTAAACTCCGCAAAATAAAATAG
>CAYWHT010000360.1:1412-5107 GCA_964458135.1 uncultured Saprospiraceae bacterium
CACGACTCCCCACGCCATTCAAAATTATGGGTTGCATCCCCCCTTTATCGGCATTCCAGACGTAGAGCACCCCATCGCGCATTACGGCCGGGGTGAATCCACCCGGGGGCAAGCCGGCAAATTGACCCTCAACCTCCACGACGTATTGCTCTCCGTACCGGTCGATGCAGACTTCTGGGCCCTGAACCAACTTGGTCGCAAGGTCGGAAGATTTATAAACATCTTGCGTGATGATCCATTCGCCGATGAAAGTGTCATCCATAGCGGAGGCATTTTGCGAAAAAGCCGAAAAAATGGTTCCCAAAGCACTAGCAATAGCGGCAATGCCGGCCATAATTAGCAAATTATGGTAAAATTTTTTCATCGATAAGTTTTCCAACGTAAAACTTTTGTCCGCTATTTGTTCTTTTTAAAGTAAGATGTCCAAAGAAAACCAGCCCGATATATACCATATGGACGGCACTAAACGTTCCAACATCACAATAGGCGCTGAAGTAAAAATTGTACAAAAGCACCACCAACACAGCGGCGAACTCACCGAAGGGTTTGTCAAGCAAATTTTGACCAAGTCGCCGCATCACCCGCACGGGATAAAAGTCCGATTGGAAACGGGAGAAATCGGAAGAGTAAAAGAAGTGGCGCGTGTAGAAGATAATGATTAAAATTTCGGTGACCAGGCGCCAAAACTAAGCCCATCCCAAAATCGCTCCACTATTCATTCTTTTAAATTTAAATAAACGCACATGAGAAGTCTATTTGCGAAATTGATGTTTGGGCTCCTATTTTTTGCTCTGGCCTGTGGCCCCCAGCAATCTTCCGAAGGTACGGAAGGTAACGAAGGCGAAATGCAGGAAGAGCAGGCCGAAGCACAGGAGGCCTCCCAACAACAGCAGATGTCCAAAGTCCCTATGAAAGGGGAAAATTACGAGATTAAGGTAGTCGATTCCGAACCGGCAAGCCCCCGCAAGGAGATGACCGGCACCATCGGAGATTGCACCATCACGGTTAATTACGGCAGCCCTAAGGTTAAAGGCCGCCAGGTATTCGGCGGGCTCGAATCCTACGGTGAAGTTTGGCGCACCGGCGCAAACGAACAAACCACCATCGAGTTCTCCCAAGCGGTAACCATCGGCGGCACCGAAATTCCCGCCGGCACCTACGGCTTGTTCACCATCCCCGGGGAAGACGAATGGACCGTCATCATCAACGAAACCACCGACATGTGGGGCGCGATGCAATACGACGAATCTAAAGACGTCGCCCGGGTTACCGTAGCGCCACAAGAGGCCGATCACGCCGAAGAAATGGAGTTTATGGTAGACGGCAACAACCTGGTGCTGCGCTGGAGTAAGACGGCGGTACCGGTACCGGTCGAAGCGTAACAGTAATAGTGGGTAGTTGGTAAGGCTTCGTTTTCCTGCGAAGTCGTGCCAACTACTAACTACTAACCACCTTCCTTTTCAACACTCGCGCCGCCTGCGTATACCCCCCTTCCGATCCATCCACAAAATGCACCTGTTCGTTATCGCGGCCCCGCACGTAGCAGGATACGATGCTTTCCGGGCTCACATGAATGCCGTAGCGAATGACGCCTTTTTGTTCCAGTTGATCCAGTTCGGCGATGAGTTGTCTCCTTTGCTCGGGCGTGCCGGTAATCACCGTGTTAATGCGGCCGTCGATGGCGAGGGTGTCGGAAAATTCGGTGATGCGGCGCAGTTGGTTGCGGCCGCCTTTAAGCAGCTGAAAATAGAACCGGCTAATGTGAATGATCAGCCAATTCTTGATGAGGTAAAAGACGCTATCCCGCCCGAGCTTTACCCGCATCTCGGTAAGCATCTTTCGGAGGTGCGGATCTAGCCGTAGCTTGCCTACCGAAACCGGGTTGCGCTGTTTGCGGGAACCATAGATCCGGTCAATTTTGTCCAGTACCGCCTTGAAGGCGGAAGCTTGCGCTTCTTCGTTTTGGGCGTCCACCAGCAAGCAGACCACCTCTTGCAAATCTTCCGGCGGTTGAATCCGGTCCCACTTGCATTCCATGCCGTCGAGGTTGAGCGTTGGAGTCTTAAATTTTGGGGAATAAGGCCGGAGGCTCTCCCCTTTAATTAAGTTCTCCACATAATCCAGGCCACAACCCACCACTACGGGAATGGAGAACTGCTCTCCGATCTGTGTCTTGACGATTTTGAGGATGTGACCGCGTTCGTAGATATCGGAAACGCGGACTTGCCCGACCCGCAGCTGCAGATCAAAATTGCGCCGGGTGTTCTCCTGGTGTTCGAGCAGGGCGCCCATGACCTCGTCCACCAAAGTCTCGGGAACCAAAAGCGTCGCACCGTCGCCCCCGAAAAAAAAGGGAATCGTAATGCCCGCCTCGTGCGCAATATTCAGGGCGGCGATGATGCTCCCCGTCGCAATTAGATTAACTTCCTGGTGCAGACCGTTTTGAACAGCGCTAGTGGAGTCTTGGATGTCGGTAAGCACGACGCGCCAATTGCCGGGCACATCGGCAAAAGCTTGCTCGTTGGCCATCAGATCACTTAAATCATCTTTTCGCAATGGCAGGTTGGTATAAAAGTGGATATTATTAGCTTGGTTCATATGAGTTAGCGATTGATAAATCGTTTTATGTAAAAGTTGTCAAACCTGGGCTTTGTTGCCCGCACGAGCATGAAATCAGCATTCGTGAAGCCTGACGGACCTTCTAACGCCCGTATTCGCGCCTTTTTCCTGGCGCCGCCGCGCGTTCACCTGCTAGATCTAAGCGGGCCGGTGCATATTTTCTACGAAGCCCGGGAGTACGGGGCGCCGCTCGACCTCCATTTCCTCGGTCTCGACAAATCTTCAGCGGTAGAAAGTAGCGCCGGGCTGGTCTTTACCGCTCTGGAGGATTTTTCTAAATATACGTTAGGGGCATCGGACTGGATTTTCATTCCCGGCCTGGACCAAGAATTATTGTTGAGCCCCGAATTTATACGAAATAACCGCCCTTTCCTGGATTGGCTGTCGCAACAGCACCGCAACGGCGCCCGTATCTGCTCGGTTTGCACCGGCGCTTTTCTGCTGGCGCAGTCGGGATTGCTGAACGGCCGGCGGGGCGCCACCCATTGGAAATACCTGGCGCGTTTCCAGCAACTATTTCCACACATCAAAGTAGAACAAAAGCGTTTGTTCGTGGTTGATGACCGTATCTACACCAGCGCCGGTGTCGCCTCGGGCATTGATCTGGCCTTATTCCTACTCGAGGAATCTTTCGGTTCACTGTTTGCGGCCGACATTGCCCGGGAAGTGGTCATCTATTTCCGCCGCGGCGCTTCCGACCCGCAGTTGAGTATCTTCCTGCAGTACCGCAACCACCTGGATGATCGCATCCACCGGGTACAGGATATGCTCTCCCGCTCCCTACAGCCGAAGGTAACCATCGAAGACCTGGCCAAAGAGGTCAGCATGAGTCCCCGCAACCTGACCCGACTTTTCAAAAAAACGCTCCAAATCACCATCGGGCAATACCTGGAAAAGCTGCGGGTAGAACGGGCCTTGCAACTACTGGCGGAAGGCCACAAAGTTGAGTATACCGCCTGGGCTTGTGGGCTGAAGAGCACGAATCAATTGCGAGCGCTTTTGAAGAAATACCAAGGTGAGCAAGGTTATAGTCTGACAACCCAAAATTTGTGAATTCTGACTTGCTCTTTTTAGCT
>CAYWHT010000361.1:0-5095 GCA_964458135.1 uncultured Saprospiraceae bacterium
GAAGCTAAAAAGAGCAAGTCAGAATTCACAAATTTTGGGTTGTCAGACTATATACCTACACCTTACTGATAACTTACAAACGTAAATTCAACCGCTACATGCGATTCACCAGCCTCTTATTCGTTTTCCTGCCGTTATTGGGAATGGCCCAAATTCAATTTGTCTCCGCCTCCTGGGAAACCGCCAAGCAGCGGGCCGCCCTGGAGGAAAAGTTAATCTTTCTGGACGCTTACACCAGCTGGTGCGGCCCCTGTGCACGCATGGCGCGCGAAGTCTTTCCCAACGAGCAGCTAGGCCAATTTTTCAACCGGCAGTTCATCAACTTGCGGATAGATATGGAATCGGAGGAAGGCAAGCGGCTCAAAGAGCAGTTGCGCATTCATGCCTATCCCAACTTATTGTTTGCCAATGCCGAAGGGGAGGTTTTGCATCGGGAGGCCGGGTACCAATCTGTAGAGGCTTTGCTGGAATTGGGTAAGCAGGCATTGGATCCCGAGGAACGTTACGCCGCTCGCTGGGCGCGCTACCAATCGGGCGAACGCGACCCGGAATTCCTCTTCGACATGGCGCAAGCCGCTTTTGACGCCCGCCTGCCCGAACACATGGAAGTGGCCCGCGCCTATCTTGACTCCCAGGAGGATTGGAATACCCGCCGCAACCGCAAACTTATTTTCACGCTGGTGGAAAGCACGGAATCAAAGATGTTCGATTTCCTGGTCAACCACCGGCCTTCCTTTGAGCAGCAGTTCGGCGCTCGCACGGTCGTCGACCGCATTCAGGGTCTGATCATGGAAGAGGCCTTCGCGGGCGACCGTTCTTTTGCCGAAATGGACGAGCTGTTCGAACGGGCCTTCCCCGAAGTCGCCGACGAACTATCCGCCCGCTTCCGGATGACTTACTACCGCACCGCCGCCGATTATCCGCGTTTCGCCGAAGCCGCCGTGGAATACTACGAACGCTTCCCACCCGATGATCCTGGAGAACTCAACAACACCGCCTGGTTATTCTTCGAGACCATCGAAGACCGCAAACTACTCAAACGAGCCGTCGAATGGGCGCAACAATCCATCGCCATGGAAGATCGCTATTACAATAACGATACGCTGGCGGCGCTGTATTTCAAGCTCGGCAAAGAGCAAAAAGCCATCCGCGCGGCCCAGCACGCCATCGAGCTGGCCAAACAGTACGGAGAAGATTACTCGACGACGAAGGCGTTGTTGGAGCGTCTACGCAGGTGATGGAGTGGGTGGTGAGTAGTTGGTAAGGGCCGCCGTAGCTAGGATAGACCTGACCAACTACGAGTTTCTATCCAACAACCGCACCACGACACTCTTGGAGATCGGCGTTTTACTCCCGCGGGCAACCGCATCGATGGGTACGAGCACGTTAGCTTCCGGGAAATAGGTAGCTACGCAGCGACGGGGCATATCGTAGGGCGTCACCAGAAATTTGCGGGCCGTACGGATGGCGCCCTGATACTCCCCCTTCAGGTCGACCACCTGACCAGCTTTCCAGCCCCGCTCCCGCATATCTTCCCGGTTCATCAACACGATGCGGCGTTCGTTGTAGATGCCACGGTAGCGGTCGTTGAGGCCGTAGATAGTGGTGTTGAACTGGTCGTGGCTACGAATGGTCATCATGAGGTATTCGCCTTCACCCAGGCGCCAGGGGTCATAGGTATTCCGGCTAAAGAGGGCTTTGCCGGCGGAGGTGTTAAATTGCCCCTCCCGTGCGGCATTGGGCAGGTAAAAGCCTCCGGGGCGACGCACGCGCTGGTTATAATCTTCGAATCCGGGAATGCAGTGCTCAATAGCATCACGGATGCGATCGTAATCGGCAATGTAATGCGCCCAATCCACCCGGGAGCGTTCGCCCATGGAGGCGCGGGCCAGGCCCGCTACGATGGCGGGCTCGCTGCGCAAATGTTTGGAGGGTGGGCTAAGCACGCCTCGGGAAGGATGAACGATGCCCATGGAGTTCTCCACGCTAACGAATTGTTCGCCGCCAGCCTGAATATCCCGGTCGGTGCGCCCCAGGCAGGGCAGGATGAGGGCGCGTCGGCCGTGCACCAGGTGGCTGCGGTTGAGTTTGGTGGACACTTGAACGGTGAGCCGGCAATTGCGCAGGGCTTGGGCCGTATACTCGGTATCGGGGGTGGCGGAAAGAAAGTTGCCCCCCATGCCGAAGAAGACGCGCGCCCGCCCTTCGTACATGGCCTTGATGGCGTCAACGGTGCTGAAGCCGTGGTGGCGGGGTGGCGAGAAGCCGAATTGGCGTTCCAGGGCATCCAGAAAAGCCGGCTTGGGAGATTCCCAGATGCCGACGGTGCGGTCGCCCTGTACGTTGCTGTGTCCTCGCACCGGGCAGGCTCCCGCGCCCGGCTTGCCAATGCAGCCTTTGAGCAACAGGAGGTTGACGATTTCGCGCACGTTGTCCACCCCGTTTTCGTGTTGGGTCAGGCCCATGGCCCAGCAGACGATGATCCGTTGGCTCTGCTTGATCATTTCCACGCATTGCTTGATGCGCTCGCGGGAAACCCCGCAGGCTTCCACCAGGGTGTTGAAATCCTGCCGCTTGAGGTCGGCGAGAAAATCTTCGTAGCCCGCCGTTTTTTGGGTGATAAAATCCCAATCGAACACCTGGCCGGGCGCTTTTTGTTCTTCGTGCCACAGCAGCAGCATAATGGCTTTGAGCAAGGCGACGTCTCCGTTGACCCGGACCGGCAGGAAGAGGTCGGTGAGCTGGGTGCCGCCCCCCAGCATTTTATCCATGCGTTGGGGGTTGATAAAGCGCGCCAAACCCGCTTCGGGCAGGGGGTTGACGGTGATGATCTTACTGCCGTTTTGCTTGCTCTTTTCCAGGGCCGACAACATGCGGGGGTGATTGGTGCCCGGATTCTGCCCCATAATGAGAATGAGATCGGTATGGAAAAAATCGTCGAGTTTGACGGTGCCCTTGCCGATGCCGATCGTTTCGGCAAGGCCTTTACCACTGGATTCGTGGCACATATTGGAGCAGTCGGGCAAGTTATTGGTGCCGTATTCGCGCACGAACAGCTGGTAGAGGAAGGCGGCCTCGTTACTGGTGCGCCCGGAAGTGTAGAAGACAGCCTCGTCGGGGTTGTCCAGGGCATTGAGTTCCTCGGCAATCATCCGGAAGGCGTCGTCCCAATCGATGGGTTTGTAATGGGTAGCGCCCTCGCGCAACAGCATGGGTTCGGCCAACCGGCCCTGCTTGCCGAGTTCAAAGTCGGACCAGCCCAACATTTCCGCGACGGAATGCTTCGCGAAGAAATCCCGCCCCAGCGTCTGCTTTTGGGCTTCTTCGGCGATGGCCTTGACACCATTTTCACAATACTCGCCCAACCGGGAGCGTTCTCCGTCGGGATCGGGCCATGCGCAACCCGGACAGTCAACGCCTCCCTTCTGGTTAAGGCGGAACATAGTGCGCATCGCTCTTACCGGCTTAACGTACTTAAAGGCATGCTTAAAAGCGGTTAGGATCCCAGGGAGCCCGGCCGATCGTTCTTGCCGCTTTCGAATGCGAATACCCGTAAATTGCTCTGGAGACTGCGCGCCGGTTGGCTGGCCGCCACCGGTCTTTTCCGTTATTTTTCCAGCTGACTCCATGGTAGTGATTCGGTTTTTTCCTCAATTATGAATATATGGAAATTCTATAGTCCAACAACCCAGGATTTGTGAAATTATGGCGCAGCTATTTTTCAGCTCGCAAGTCCGAGATCCTGACTGCAGGGTCAGGGGCAAAAAACGCAGCGAGCTGGAACTCCGAGGAGCGAAGCGACGATCAGCGAAGCTAAAAAGAGCAAGTCAGCAATCACAAATTTTGGGTTGGCGAACTATAACAGCCGCTAAGCGCTTTTTGCGAAGGAACTCTTACCAACTACCCACGCTACTAGTTTCCGAGGCACTAGTACCCCAATTCCCGGTCTACCTCATACCGCAGTGGCTCCTGATGCTGCAATCTGCGGTAATTGTCGGCGATGAGGGTGGCGGCGTTTTCCTGGTTGGTGATGCTGGCCACGTGGGGGGTGATGACGATTTGGGGATGGGTCCAGAAGGGATGATCCGGCGGTAACGGTTCCTGGCGGAAGACGTCGAGGATGGCCCGGCGCAGGATGCCTTCTCCGAGCGCGCGGATGAGGTCGGCTTCGACGAGCTGTTCTCCGCGGCCGACATTGATGAGGTAAGAATCGGGAGGGAGGTGCCGAAGCAGGGAATAATCCAACAGGTTTTCGGTTTGCGGGGTATGGGGAAGCAGACAAATCATGCAGTTGACCTGGCCGAAAAAGTCCATGAGGGAAATATCTCGTTCGCCATAACAACGAACACCCGGAATTTCTTTGCGGCGCCGGCTGTATCCCTGTACGCTAAATCCGAGTTGCGTCAGGGCGCGGGCCGCCCTTTCCCCCAAGGCTCCCAGGCCGAGCATTCCGATACGCAGCGGCACTTCCAACGGTAGGGGAGCTTGCCAAACTTTTTTAGGCTGATTTTCCAGGTAATGGATAAATTGTTTGTGGATGAGCAGCACGGTCATTAGCAGGTAATTGCGCATCGATTGGGTGAGTTGCTCCTCCACAATGCGAACTACCCGCACCCGCTCAGGCAACGCTTCATCGGAGAGGATATGCTCTACCCCTGCCCCCAGGGAGCTCACCAATTTAAGGTTTGGAAGTTGACTCAACAATCCGGGGGGCTGCTTCCAGATCACCGCCATTTCCACCTCTTCCGCAGGGTAATGCTCCGGGTATATCCATACCTTTACTTTTTCACCCAAGCGTACCTTCACCGCCCGTTTCAGGGCGGTCAAATCCCGGTCAGACGCAGCAAGTAAGATCGACATAATTTGGTCAGGACATTTTATGGGCGCAAGCCAAGTCGTTAAAAGATTCGCATAAACTTAAGAACAAGTAACTGAACTTTCCGGTAAATGAACTCATTGCGGGTTTAGTAGTTGGCCTCCAAATTGCAATTTTTTGATTATACGGCGTTGCGAAAATCCTCATTTAGCTTACTCCGCCCACCCGTTCGGTCGGGTAAACCTTGTCTAATCAAAAAATGGCTAATTTTCGACTCAA
>CAYWHT010000362.1:0-5090 GCA_964458135.1 uncultured Saprospiraceae bacterium
TACTTGTTCTCCTTCGATGTAAGGCATCAAATGGATGTCGGCCCGGATAAGCAGAGCTTCCGTCTGCAAGATGGAAACGCTACTGAAGTCTTCCGCGAGGTTGCGGTTTGCCATGAGCAGTTTTTTGACCTGCCGGATCATGTCCCGGCGTTGCGCTTTCGGATAGTCCCGGTCGAGTTGGAGTTGAACCCGGTACAGGCCACGGTAACCGTGGATATTGTCAAAATCCGGAATAATCCAGGCATTCTCGACTGCCTCTACGCGATCGATCAGGAATTTGCGGTAGTCGGAAACGGTTTGGGGGGCAGCGGGTAATATCTCGTGGGGCCGGAAAAAAGTCTCATCGGCTCGGGTTTTGCTGTCGTCGCGGGCGTAGAGGAGCTCGGTGAGCGGGAAATTCGTCCGGTAGCTCAAATCGGTCAGGGCAAAAGCGAGGTGCTCGAGTATGGTTACTCCGGGATCGTGTTCATTGTAATCGGTCCAGATATCTCCCGACAATTGTTGGGCAAATTCTATACCCTTGCGCCGCAGAAAGTCATAATCCATGCTCTTTCTGGCGGGGCCGCTTCTGGATATTCGCTTGGATGTCGCCATGGCCGGTTGTCGTTTATTAATGACTTAATGATGCGGGTATACGCCTCGATGCTTACGCCTCTTCCTGCCTGGGTGCTTCCTCCCGCTTGGGAAACAGCATGTGTTCGTCCCACAATCCGGTGACGTGATAGCGGATGGGCACGACCTCGCTGCTCTGAGGTAGGTAACCGTAATGGGATTGGGTTTTAATTTGTAGCCGGTGTACCCACTGCCCGTCGGCGCCTTCCGTTTTTATCCATTCCGATTTCCAGCGCAGGCTGATGCGGTTCCAGAACCAGCCGTAATGGGCTCGTACTTGTTTAATTTTACTGTTGGAACGGCCGAAGGTGCTCAATGCAATGGCGTGGGTGATGGCGTAGCGCCCCCGTTTTTTGGGGCCCTCAATGCGGGCGACGACTTCGAAGCTCTGTAGCCCGGTCAGGCCGCTTAGCATATCGTGCCACTTACCGTCGCCCGGAACCTGTCCGTAGGCCAGGGCGCCTACCCGGTTGATCGTGGAAGCTGTTCCTCTGACATCTAATAAATGCTCGGGTTTTTGCGTGTTGAGGCCGACCCGGCCGTTTTTAGCCAGGAAGAGCCGGGGATGGGCTACGGGGGCGCCTTCCCGGCTGATGCTGACACTTTCGATGCTCAGGCCGTTTTTGTTATCTACCTCGGCGAGATCGATCTGCCATTCGGGCGATGCTTCGTTGATATTGCGGTAAAAGCTGATGAGCCGCTCAGAATGTCCTTGGGGCGCCAGTTCGAGCCCACTCTGTTCGGATTTGGAAAATCCGTCGTCGATCTTGTTGACGGTGGAATCGATGAGGTGCGCAAAGTGGATCTCGGTGGGAAATTTTCCCTTCTTAAAAAAATTCTTTAGTGATTCCCTGGTAAAAAGTGGCATAAGGCTTGCCTTTTAATCAATATCGTTGATGGAAAAATACTCGTCGTCGTCCTTTTCTTCCGGTTCGATGACCTCTACCCCCGTATCGGATTCGTCGGGAAGGACTACGAAATCGGTCTCGAGGCGCATAGACTCGATGGCGGCTATTTCCGGAGATTCATAGACTTCTTCCTCGATAAAAATAATCTGGTGCTGCTCAACGGGAATGAGCACACTCCAGGGTTTGCCGGCCTGTACGATTTCGGAAGCACCCTGGCGTCGCGCCGTATCCTCGATGGCGTAGCTATCCTCTTGTGCTTCCCGTATATGGACCAATGAAAAGCGGGTGACGAAGCGAACGTAAGGGCGTTCTTTGATGAAGCCAAGCAGGTCATGAATATTGAGGCTGCCGCCAAAATGGATGGCTCCTTCCGTTAGCCACGGGCAGATGAAGTGGCGGATTTCCTCCTCCAACTGCTGCCGGTACAAACCGCGCTGATCGGCCAGTTCCGGCTGCAGAAGGAGCGCACAGCTGACTTTGATTTGCTCGTATTGGGGGTTGATGATTTCTATTTCGGTAAAGGGAGACGCTTGCCGCTGCAACCATTGATGGATAGCGTGTAATTGGTGAAATCCCAGCATCGGGCGGTGGTCGTCTTTTTGCACCTGGGGAATGACGACCAGTTTGAGGTGGCCGGGCGTCAGGTCCGGGTATTCCATGCTGCTGATGCATTTGGCTTGTTGAATTTGGGGGAAGGCTTCGAGGGCCAGGCGTTCGTAATCCCAAAGTTGCACGGCCCGGTTTTTGTGGCGAAGCCTTTCGCTTACCCGCCGGAAAAAATCCTTTTGCCCTTCCGGAGCGCGCGCGCCAAAAAAGGGCGTGACTTGTTGAAGACTTGCAATTTCGGGGGTCGTATTCAAAAGCTCGGTAATCGGAGCATTGTGTTCCGGGTGGCGGTAATGAAGCGGGTCGCCATTATCTATCCAACTTACCGTTACGGCTTGGGTCTTTACTTGCAGCGCCCGGCCGATAATCTCCATATTGCCCCTCGCAGCCGCCCTCAACCAGTACATGCCGGTGGGCAACCGCCGGTTCTGACTGGTGATTTCCCGGGGGATGCGCAACGATACGATGCCGGTAGTGGTAAAGGAGGCCGTCGTATCCGAAAGAATTTCTTCTTCGGTCAACGGAAACCATTGATCCTGACGGAGGTAGCTCCACACTACTTCTAGGGGGAGGTGGGAGAAGCGTTTTTTACTTTCCCGCAAATCGAAAAACAATGTAAGCGGTTGGGGTGGGTGGAGGTCCTGCAATCCGATATACAGATATCCCTCATGCTCGTAACGCGGGAAAAGGTAAGGGTCGGAGACCTTGCCCTCGGATAAGATGGCTTCGACACCGAAGGGGTTGATCCGGAATACTTTTTCCCGGGCCTGGGCGTCATTTTCCCGGAAATCGAGCTGCCGGAAGTTGAGCTCTGAGACCGCTTCGTAATCGACGAGCACCCGTTGGATGATCGGCGTGAAGGGCTCGCGGGGCAGGGGGATGGGTTCTTCTTCCTGCGGTACGATCCGGAAGGGTTTGGGTTGGGCGTTTTCGGCGACCGCCTGGGCAAAAAGACGGGGGTAAATAGCATGGCCAAATACCATGGGCGGATTGTTGATTTTAAATTTGAAATAGCCCGATCGCGTTTGGTTGGTGAATTCCGGTAGGCCATCCATCCGGTAATTGGGGCGGAGATTGAGGCGTTCAAGGTCGATATCCGAAAGGGTTGTCCAGCTGGACAATTCGCCGCCGGGGCCCGTTTGAAAGAGTGGAAATACTTGCTGGGCGCCGGAATCGGGGGCGAATTCAAAGTCCGCCAGGGCGCTCAGACAAAACGTAAAGCTTTCATTGGAAATAGCTCCCGGATAGGCTTGGTAGTGAGTGGCTAACCCCCCTTCCTCATTGGGCAGGTTGTTCCATTCGATTTGGAAATTCAGTGCCGTAAGGGGCTTGTGGAACAATTCGGCGCTTCCGATCAGCAAATAAGAATTTTTGTTGGGCGCCGGGCCGAAGGGAGCAAAAGGGGCGGAGCTGTCCAGCAGGCCCAATTCATTGTACATGGTCAGGGAGCGCAGTCCCTTGACCGCTGCCCGTATATTAATTCTTTCGATTTCCAAATCCTTGACGAAGGAATATACGAATAGGCAGTCATCGTAGCCAAGGGTTACCCGCAATACCGGCCAGTGGGTGTCGAAATTTCCCTCGAGCAAGCCAGGTTGAAAACCGACTACGGGGGGCTCGGATACCGGCAATTGCATGCGGAGATAGAAGGTGCGCCCCACCCAACCCGTTGGCGGCTCTAGTTGGTAGTCCTCGATTCGGATCCAGCCTTCTTCGCCACTGATGTCAATATCCAGCGTATTGAAAAACAGGTGGTTGAATACGTCGGTGAGCTGTTCGGCTGCTTCGCCCTCTTCCACTTCGCCGGCGGCTTCCCGGTTCCGCCGGATGTCGTCAATCAGGCTGAAAACTAAGGACATGGACTTGGCGCTGAGTTCAAGTTCCAGCTGGATTTCCCGTTTTCCTTCTTGCAGCAGGAGCACCGGAGAGGCAATGGCAAAGCCGAGTTGGGCGTGATCCATGCGCCGGTCGCCACCCGATTTATCCATCTGTTCCTCTCCCAGGACGGGCCAGCTCCGGTCGGAAGTGGAAAAGGGGCCGCCCCGCCCATCCCCCGAATCGGCAATGGGCGCGGCAAAGACGTTGGAGATCAAGCGGTAAGAGCTTCCGATACCTACCAGGGGGTTTTTGCTAATGTAAATGGTTTTTAGGGAGGCGATTTTCGCTTTGTTGATGGGCAGAGCGCGTTCCGTTTGGTAATGCGACTCCAGCCCATCCGGATTAACGCCCGCCAGCAATTTGCTACCTTCGGGCAACAGGTATTCCTTGACGTGTTCGGCCAGTTCGAAGCAAACGATGGCCCGATCGGGGGTGCCGCTCCGTTCCCGCATGCCCAGAATATCGTAGTAATAGTGTTCCAGATGGCGTGCCGTCAGGGTGTTGAGATGCTCCCGGGTATAGCCGTAAAGCTGCAGGAAGGCGATCAACAGACCGATATGGGGCTGGTGATCGTGCCGGTTGTGGAGGGAATCGGTAAATGCCCGGGCGGCGACCTCCCGCAGGTAGGAAAAGGTGAGGTGGAACTTCTTGTAGATCTGGCGCATCTCACCGGCCAGCTGTTCGATTTTTGCGGAAGGCTCCATTTGCTCCCAATCGCTATCGCGGCGGGGTGGAGCGGCCGCCGCCCGCTTCTCCAGATCCCAGATGGCGTCGAGCTCGAATAGGCGCTCCACGGGGCGGGCGCCTTCCAATAGAAATCCTTCCTGTATGCCGGTATCGGTTAGAACCACGAGTTCCCGCAAGGTTTCTCCCAGGCTTCCGCGCATGGCGCCCCGCAATTCGATTTCCATGCGGGAGGGGGATTGCCATTGGCGGAGTTGGCGGGCGTGCCGGTACCAGGCATCGACTTGTTCGATCAGCGTAAGAAAATGATCCAGGAGTTTGTTAAATGCTTCTTGCTTTTGCTCGAATTGAAAAAACTGGCGGATATGGTAAAGTTGAGTAAGGATTTCCCGGTTGGCTCGT
>CAYWHT010000363.1:0-5085 GCA_964458135.1 uncultured Saprospiraceae bacterium
TGGGCTCGGGCGATGATTTGTTGCGTTAATTCTTTGCGGCCTTTCTCCATGCCTTCACGCATAGCTTCTTCTCTGAATTGCGCTTTCAAATCTTCTAAGATGGCTTCCCGGATACCCATAGATTCTCTGGTTTTGGTGATGGATAAAACTTCCTTTTCAAATTTATGTCTAAAATCGGATTGTTCAAAGGATACGTAAGAGTCGATAACCCCTTTCCAAAGTGAATCACGGTGAACCATGATACAATATAAACAAAAAATTTCATTTTTTTTGTTTTAATCTAAAAAATTCCATTTTTTGCTCGTCTCAATTCCCTTACTGTATCGAAATATGGCCCCAAAAGATCCTTTTGCAGCTTGAGGGATATTTTTGAGATGGCTTCTAATACCGCCCATCCCGCACATAAGCCATCTGCTCCATCCGCACCACCTCCAGACTCAAAAATCCAAAATCCTGCACCACCTTTCCCTCGATCTTATATATCCCTTTTCCGCGAAATGGGTGCCGCTTCAAAAAACCGGGGAAGTGGGTCGTATCAAAATACTGCCCCTCGCGGTCGAGCCAGGTGCCGAAAGCCATGATCTTGCCGTTGGTTGTGCGCACCTCCTTCTGGCAAACGTAATAACCCAAAATGCGTACCGCCCGCCCCGTAAAGCGCGATAGCTGATTGGTGGTTATGCAGTCGAAGCAATCGTTATGTTCCAGCAATTCGAAAGGGGACCGCAGCGGGAAACCCAACAGCTCGATCTCGTCGAAAGCCAGATCGTAAGCGCCCTCCTCCAGATCGGGCAGGTTGGGCGTGGTTTCGCCGTTCCCATTTTCGGTCGGGAAAAGGGGCAGGGCGCCATTATAACGTTCCCGTGGATTGAAAACGGCGTTCTTTTCCCACATCAGCTCGTACTTGTTCTTGCCGGTGAAGCGGAAGGCCCCGATGCGGATGAGCAGTTCGAGCTGCTCGGCGGTGATCTCGACGCGGTTGACGAAATCCTCCAGGCTGCGGAAAGGGCCTCCCCGCGCGCGCTGGTGCACGATGCGGTGCGCGACGGCGCGCTCCATACCCTGCAGGTGGATAAATCCCAGGTGGAGCTCATCCCCCTGCAAGTCGGTCAGGTAGCGGCTGTTATTGATACAGGGGGCGTGTACGCGGGCGCCCAGCATGCGCGCTTCGTGTACGTAGTATTCGGTGCGGTAAAAACCGCCGAAGTTGTTGATGACGGCGGTCATGAACTCCAGCGGGTAATAGGCCTTGAGGTAGAGGCTCTGAAAACTCTCCACGGCGAAGCTGGCCGAGTGGGCCTTGCAAAAGGAATAGCCCGAAAAGCTTTCCACCTGCCGCCATACTTCCCGGGCGAGCTCGTCGGGGTAAGCGCGTGTGCGACAGTTGTCGAAATACTTCCTTTTGAGCGTTTCGAAAGTGTCGCCATCGTGTTTTTTCCCGGTCATGATGCGGCGCAGCACATCGCTCTCGTCGAGGTCGAGTCCCGCAAAATGGTGGACGATCTTCATGACGTCTTCCTGGTAGACCATCAGGCCGAAGGTCTCGCCCAGGTGCTCCTCAAAAACGGGGTGCAGATACTCAAAGCTGTGGGGCTGGTGGAAACGCTTAATGTATTCCCGCATCATGCCCGACTGCGCCACCCCCGGCCGGATGATGGAGCTGGCGGCCACGAGATGCAGGTAGTTGTCGCAACGCAGCTTCTGCAGTAGCCCACGCATGGCGGGCGATTCGATGTAGAAACAGCCGATGCACTGGCCCCGGCGCAGCAAGTTTTTGACTTCCGGATCTTGCTTAATGCGTTCCATTTCCTGAATATCGACCGCCCGCCCCCGGTTGCGCTTGACGAGTTCCACGGCGTCCTTGAGATGACCCAACCCTCGCTGGCTGAGTACGTCAAATTTGTGGAAGCCCCAATCTTCCGCATGGTGCATGTCGAAGTGGGTGATGGGAAAGCCCTTGGGCATCATTTGCAAGGCGGTAAAGTAGTTGATGGGCCGTTCGGAGATGAGGATGCCGCCCGCGTGGATGGAGAGGTGGTTGGGCATGCCTTCCAGCCGGCGCCCGTAGCGGAAGATCTCTTTGGCCAGCGCGTGGTGTTCCGCCGTATTGTGGGGCGCCGCGATGAGCTTGTCGATCTCTTCTTTGGGCAGCCCGTACACCTTACCCAGCTCCCGGATGATGGCCCGCCCCTTAAAGGTGGAATAGGTAGCCAGCAAGGCGGTATGTTCGCGGCCGTAGCGTTTGAAGATGTAGTCGGTGACGTCGTCGCGCTCGTCCCAGGAGAAGTCGATATCGAAATCGGGAGGGGAGCTGCGGTAGGGATTGATGAAACGCTCGAAATAGAGGTCGAGCTCTAACGGATCGACATCGGTAATGCCCAGGCCGTAGGCCACGATGGAGTTGGCCCCGCTACCGCGACCCACGTGCCGGTAGCCGGCGGCCTGGGCGTAGCGCACGATATCCCAGGTGATGAGGAAATAGGAGCAGAAATCCTGCTGCCGGATGACTCGCAATTCCTTCCTGGTGCGTTCCAGCGCCCGGCGGCAGTGCGCACCATAGCGCCGGCGGCAGCCGTTGAGCGCTAGTTTCTCCAACAACAGAAAGTCACCTTCCTTGCTGCCCGTAAAGGTTTGCCGGTTGTGGTGGAGGCCCGGCTCAAACTCAATGGAGCAGCCGTCGAGCACCCGGCGGGTGTTTTCCAGAATACGGGGATAGCTCCGGTAGTAGGAAGCCAGCGTACCGGGCGGCAGCAGGCGTTCGCTTTTCTTGGCCAGGTCGCGTTTCGTCAGCTTGCTAAGCACGGTATTCTTATCGATGGCCCGCAGCAATTGGTGCACCTGGTAGTCCTCTTCCTCCAGGAAAGTGGCGGGGCTCAGCACCACGAGCTTGTGCTGGTGGTGGCGCAGTTCGTGCGAAAAGAGGCGCGCTACGTGTTCGGGCCGGATGCCGAGCAACTCATTTTCCCGGAATTCCCCGATGGGTTTGATCAGCCGCGGGTAAATGATCCAGACGTTGGCCATGGGGGGCGGCGCTACGGGCAGCGGCTTACCCGACAACGAACAGTCGGTAAGCAGTTGGTTGAGCTCGCGGAAGCCTTCATTGTTGCGCGCCAGCCCGATATACAGGCATTGGTGGTGGTTGTCGCGAAAGTCGATCCCCAGCACCGGTTTGACGCCCTGCTCCCGGCACAGCCGCACAAATTCAAAGGCGCAGCTGGTGTTGTTGATATCGGTGAGCGCCAGGGCATCCCACCCCCATTCCGCTGCCCGGCGGATGAGTTGGGCCGGGCTGGCGGTGCCGTGGTGGAGGCTGAAGTGGGTGTGGGTGGAGAGATGCATGGAGGTTTGGATACGGGGAGGCGCTGCTGGCGCGCGCCTCCCAGCATCATGCTTCCAGTATTACCCCATCCTTCAACCCTCCGTTCGCAAAGTTCAACGCGCCGTTTCCAAACTTACGACGCACCTCATCCATCACCCCCATCAACCGTTCTTCCCTCCGCCCCTCCTCGAAAAGATTCATCTGCGGATGGCCGCGCACCAGCCCGCTGAAGCGCACCCCCACCAGCCTGACCAATTGCCGCCGCTCAAAGAGCCCCTCCAGCAGATGGCGGGCGCAACGGGTAAGGGTGCGATCACTGGCGGTATAGGGAATGCGGCTTTGTTTGGTGCAGGTGTTGAAGTCGGCGTAACGAATTTTAACCGTCACGCAGGAAGTTAGCTGCTGCGCCTGCCGCAGCTCAAAGGCCAACTGCAGGACCATGCCGGCAAGTTGGTCGCGGAGCTTTTGAATATCGGTGGTGTCGACCTGGAAGGTGCGCTCCGCAGACATGGACTTTTGCTCCCGGTAAGGTACTACCGGACTGTCGTCCTGCGCGTTGGCTTTCTTCCAGAGCTCGACGCCGGGCTTGCCGAATTCGCGTTGCAACAGCTTGACCGGTATCCGGCTCAACGTCCGTACATCGCGTACGCCCATGATGCGGAGCTTTTTGTAGGTGGCCCGCCCAACGCAAGGCAGCTTCCAGACCGAAAGCGGCCCCAAAAAAGCTTTCTCGCCGCCGTTTTCCACCAACTGCATGCCGTTGGGTTTGGCTTCCCCCGCGCCCACCTTGGAAACGAGCTTGTTGATCGACAAGCCGATCGAAATGGGCAAGCCCGATTCCTGGATGATCTTCTGCCGGAATTCCTGCGACCAACGCCAGCAACCAAAGTAACGGTCCATACCCGTCAAGTCAACGTAAAATTCATCGATCGATGACTTCTCGAACAACGGCGCCTCCGATTCAATGATCTCGCTAATCAGGCGGGAGTATTTGGAATAGGTCTCCATGTCGCCCCGCAGCACCAAAGCATCCGGACACAAGCGCAACGCCACCTTGATCGGCATAGCGGAATGCAGGCCGTAAGCTCGCGCCTCGTAATTGCAGGAGACCACCACGCCCCGTTCGCTGCCGCCCCCAATGATGACCGGCCGCCCCCGCAACCGGTCATTGCGCAAGCATTCCACCGACACAAAAAAAGCGTCCAGGTCCAAGTGTAGAATAGCTCTTTCAAACATGCTCCAATTTGTTTTAAAATTATTTGTTTCAAAAATCGGTAAATTATTCCAATTGAGCAAACGGCAGATGTTAATGTTTAAGCGGCGTCAAAAAATTAGAAAAAGGTATTTGATAAGAAGCTGCGGCGAGGAGCGCAGCGGGAATAAGAAAATGCTTATTTTAACGCTTATTCCTGACCGTGTATCGACTCGGCCGGCACCCCAAAACCAAAAGCCCCATAGCGGGAAAAGATCATATGACGCAAAAGCACGCCGAACCGGCCAACCGGTTCCGACAACAGAACATCGTAGTTACCGGTGGCTCATCGGGTATTGGGTTATCCATCGCCAAGACTTTCGCCCAGCTGGGAAGTCACGTGTTCCTCATCGGCAGAAATGCGGAACGGCTGGCGGATGCCCGCGCCTTGCTACAGGAGGAATATCCCGGCATCAAAGTCCATACTTTTCCCGCCGATGTTTCCCAGGCCGAGGAGATACGGGCGGTCATTCAACGTATTGGCGACCAATACGGCGGCATCCACACCCTCATTAAC
>CAYWHT010000364.1:0-2440 GCA_964458135.1 uncultured Saprospiraceae bacterium
CCTTCCTTCGATTGTAATAGCCAATCTCTGGCCTTGGCCAGCATCTCCCGGGGAGTGGTGGCCAATTCATCGACGATGCCGGCTTGCAAGGCTTCGGCGGGCGAATAATTGCGGCCATTCGCCAAAATGGGATAAGCCATTTCGACACCCAGCAGCCACATGAGTCGAATGATGCCGCCACCACCGGGGATGAGCCCCATAGTGACTTCCGGAAAACCCAGCCGGATAGCGTGGTCGTCGAGCACTACGCGATGGTGGCAGGCCAGGGCCACTTCGAAACCCGTACCCTGCGCGCTGCCGTTGATAGCCGCCACTACCGGAATGCCCGGGCTTTCCAGCTCGCGCAGAAAATGCTTGAGGCGTTGCGAGAAATTGAAAATGGCGGCGCTGTCTTCAGCCCGGTAGAGATACTCGAGTTCGCCGCCGGAAAGAAAGGTTTTTTTGGCCGAGGTGAGAATGATGCCCTTGAGCACGCCATTCTTCTTTTCCTTTTTGAGGTGGTCAATCACCGGAACAAAAGCTTCAAAAATTTGATGATTGATGATATTGAAGGAGCGGCCCGACATGTCGAGCGTCAACGTGGCGATATTGTCGGTATCTTTTTTATAGCGAATCATGGGTTGGGCAATTGTGCTTTGATAAATGCGCCGCCGGTTATACGCGCTCCAGGATTGCGGCGACGCCCATTCCGCCACCTACGCAGAGGGTGACGAGGCCGGTTTGGAGGTCCCGGCGTTCCAGCTCGTCGAGCAGGGTGCCGAGCAGCATGGCGCCGGTGGCGCCGAGCGGATGACCTAGTGCGATGGCGCCGCCATTGACGTTAAGTTGTTCGGGTTCGATTTCCATTTCCCGCTGAAATTTGAGGGCCACTGCGGAGAATGCTTCATTACATTCCCACAGATCGATGTCTTTGGCTTGCATGCCCGCCCGTTGCAGGGCCAAGCGGGCGGCGGGAGCCGGCCCCGTCAGCATGAGTGTGGGTTCTACGCTGATATTGGCGACCGAGCGGATGTAAGCGCGCGGCTTCATGCCGATCTGATCGCCGATGTCGCGGCTGCCCAGCAGCACTAAGGCCGCGCCGTCTACGATGGCGGAAGAATTGCCGGCGGTGTGATCGTGGGTGATGTTTTCCAGGAAAGGATACTTTTGCAGGGCCATGGCGTCAAAACCCTGACGGCCGGTTTCGGCGAAGGCCGAAGGCAGCGCCGCCAGATCCTCGGCGGTAGTTTCCGGTCGTAAGCATTCGTCATCTTCCAGGAGCAGCAGGCCATTGCGGTCGTGGATTGGGACTACGGCTCGCCGGAAAAAGCCTTTTTCCAAAGCTTCGGCAGCCCGCTGTTGGGAAAGCAGCGCGTAGTCGTCGAGTTGGTGGCGGTCAAAACGTTCGAGCGTGGCGAGGAGGTCGGCCGAAATGCCCTGCGGCACGTACTGGACATTGCTGATGACCTCGGGGTCCTGCAATAACGGACCGCCGTCGGCGCCCAGGGGGACGCGACTCATGCTTTCAACGCCGCCCGCCACCACCAAAGACTCCCATCCGGATCGTATCTTCACCGCGGCCAAATTGACCGCCTCCAGCCCCGAAGCACAGTAGCGGTTGATTTGCATGCCGCCCACGCGTTCATCCCATCCGGCGTGCAGTAAAGCCGCTTTGGCGATGTTGCCCCCTTGATCATCGATGGGCGTGACGCAGCCAATGAGCACATCATCGACCAGCCCGGTGTCCAGATTGTGGCGTTCCCGCATCGCCGCCAAAAGGGTGCGCAATAAATCAATGGGGCGTACTTCGTACAAGCTCCCCTTGCTTTTTCCCTTCCCGCGAGGCGTACGCAGGGCAGTATATATATAAGCCTCGTTCATGAACGCGCTAATTTTCCGTAAAAATATCCATCGAGCCGCAACCGGACAACTTCCCCCCCTGCTTTGTCTTATTTTTTTCACTCCCGGTAGAAAGGAAACTCTGATTGGCGGTTCAAACGTTATATTTGTATAAAATACACCAATCCAATGGCAAGAAGATTAAGATTAACGGGCTTTGCGCGCTTCCTTATCGTCATGTTGTTTTTGGCGCCACTGGCTTATATCGGCGCCTCCTACTACCATGGGGAAGATGGAATTGCCAATATCAAACGATGGCTGGGGTTTGAAAAAGAGCCTGCTGAGCAGGTCGAAGCAAAACAACCCGAGCCCGGTCAGCCGGCCGCTACACCGGGCGCCGCGGCCCCGGAGAACACCGCTCCGAGCACCGAGGTCGACCGGCTCAAGCGTGAAAATGACTCCCTGCGCCGGCAATTACAAGCAAAAGAAAGAGAAATCTGGGAGCTAAAAAGGCAGCTAAAAACGCTGGAAAACAAAACGGAGGGGTCATAAACCTCCGCCGTGCTTACCTGTGCGAAAGCAAAACCTTACGGAAAGGTGGAAACCGCCGGGCTTTCCCCTC
>CAYWHT010000364.1:2450-5079 GCA_964458135.1 uncultured Saprospiraceae bacterium
TTCTACAGGTATTTAGTTTGCAGCACCTCAAAATTGCGCACCGCAAAGTAATCGTCCAGCCCGTAGTCCGTATTGATAATGATGCCGCCGAGCAGGGCGATCTTCTCAATCTTGAACTCGTCTTTAGCGGCGTGCAAATAATCGTGAATACCCTGCTCGATGTTTTTAAAGGTGGCCTCCGTAATCTCTTTTTCCTGATGGTCTGATTCCAGGATACGATCTTTGTAGGGGAGCAGCGTTTCTTCCAGGTACATTTGTTGATAGTCGGAATACGTAACCTGCGGTTCGTAGCCCGGGTCGTTGCGGAAGCGGTTGAGCGCCAGCATGAGTGCGCCGCAGGAATTTCCGGGCTTGTCTTGCCGGGGGCGGTACATGCGTCCTAATTCTCCCTCCAGGGTTACGCCAATGTGTGGGCCGTAAAAGATAAAAGCCGCGCCGTTGTCGGGGATGTGATGCGCGAAAGCCGTCATGCCGGTCGTTCCGGCAAAGGGCAGCCCCCCCAGTCCCCCCATGATGAAGGGGCCGAAAAGTACATTGAAAAAAGTAGTAGACGGAATGTTGATATCGTCGGAACAGAGAGAAGTGGCCATCAGGACTTTGGAAATATCAATATTGTGGCCGTTCTGCAAAAGACCCAGGTACTTGATGGAGGTGTCTTTGGCGTCGAGCGCTTCCGGGTAGTGTGCTTTGACAATCTTATCAAATTTGCGTTGCAGCATGGCGAAATGATTTTGGCGTGATTTGGAACAATCTCTAAGATATTATTTTTAATGGAGCACAAAAAAAAAGCGCTTCTCCGGTTCCTATTTCGCAGAAGCGCTTAGCAGGCAATTTGACTACAATCAGGGCTGCTTTTACTATTCTCCCTGACCGAGGGAGTACGATCGCTTACCTTCCAGTTCGTACAGGTTTTCCGTTTTGATGGCCGGAAGGCCGGATTGATACAGTCTTTCCAGTAAACGCATGACTTGCCGGTAACTAACCGGGCTGCTGCTCGGCATGTCCTTGCCCATCGCACTTACTTTTGAAGCGCTGGACACGAAGCGGCAGCGCCAATGATCGGTGCAGAAGGTTTCGGGAAAACCTTCCGGATAGACTTTCACGCCCCGGTTGGTGATCATTTTGAGCTGAAAGTCGTCCCCACTTAACGCTTCGAGTAATTTGCCCAGTACTTGCGGGTTTCGATTCCGGTCTTCCCAGTCGAGAAAAACATCGATGCCGACCAATTCTTTTTTCGGACGAGGCTGCTCTTTGATCAGAATCTCTTGCGGCGGGGCGGTGGCCGGTTCCTTGGCGGGCTGCAATTTTTTGGGTTGTTGTCCGAGCCGCTCCATGACGGCTTCGGTAAATTGCCGGGTGCTCACTTTTCGTACGGTGTAGGCGTCATTGTAGATGTCGGCCGTATGAATGCCCGCCTCCAGGGTGCTCAGGAGGGCATTTTGGATGATCGTAGCCGTTTGGCCCTGACCGAGGTGGCGCAGCATCAGGCAGGCGGCGTGGATCAGGCCCGAGGGGTTGGCCCGGTTTTGCCCGGCGATATCGGGCGCCGAACCGTGAATGGCTTCGAACATGGCGAAGCGGTTGCCGATATTGGCGGAGCCGCTCAAACCTACCGACCCGGCAATTTGGGCGGCGATATCGGAGGCGATATCCCCGTAGAGATTGGGCATGACAACGACATCAAAGCGGTCGGGCTGATCCGCCAGCAAAGCAGCGCCGATATCGATGATGTAGCGGTCGCTCTCGATGTCGGGATAGTCTTCGGCCACTTCCCGAAATACCTGGTAGAAAAGACCGTCCGTCATCTTCATGATATTGTCTTTGACCATGCAGCTTACCTTCCGGCGTCCTTGCGTGCGAGCGTATTCAAAGGCGTAGCGGATGACGCGTTCGCAACCCGGCCGGCTGATTAATTTCAGGCATTGCACCACCTCCGGGGTTTGTTGGTGCTCGATGCCGGCGTACAGGTCCTCTTCATTTTCCCGCACGATAACGAGGTTCATTCCCGGAAAATGGCTGTGGACGAAGGGGGCATAGGCTCGGCAGGGGCGCACGTTGGCGAATAAGCCCATACTTTTCCGGATGGTCACATTGAGGCTTTTGTACCCTTTGCCGGGGGGCGTGGTGATGGGCGCTTTGAGGAATAGGCCGTTGCGGCGCAGGACGTCCCAGGCTTCCGGAGCAATGCCCGAGCTAATACCCCGGCGATACACGCGCTCACCGATTTCGATGGTGTCGTATTCCAGGCGGGCGCCCGCAGCGTCCAAAATGGCTAAAGCTGCTTCCATAATTTCCGGGCCGATACCGTCGCCGTAAGCAATGCTGACGCGGTGCAGGTCAAGGTGGGGCTCTCCGCTCTGCACGGGAGCGGGTCGGGATAAGAGATGTTCCATGTAAAGCTTTGTTTGGTTATAGTATTGCTATCATTATTGAATGAACGCCTTTCTTTTGTTCTGGTTCGGCCCTTACCGTCTTCGGGCGAGAAAATGGTGAAGGAAGGCGTTCCATAGATGGTCATTTGCAGGCCTCAGGCTTGGGCGCCCGCAGGAAGGAGAGGCGCAGGCGCCTCCCTGGATACGGTGAGCGTCGACTGACGAGGACGCCCAAGAATGGCGGGCCCTGTGAAATA
>CAYWHT010000365.1:0-5050 GCA_964458135.1 uncultured Saprospiraceae bacterium
CTGCAAGCGACGCCAAATCACCCGCCAGTAGGGTAAGGGGCGGGCCTCCCGGCTTAGCGTGCGGGCTATTTCTCGGCTTCTTCTCCGGCGCCAAAGCATTTAGTTGCGTCGTTTAAAAATTTGTTAATCGAGTATTTCGCTCACTAATGGTTCCGTTGGCCGTACTTAACCCTTGGATCGACCAGGGCGTAAAGCAGGTCGGCCAGCAAAATACCTCCCATGGTCAGTACGGCGCCCAGCATAAGAACGGCATAAAGTACGGGCCAATCCTGCTGGTAGATGGAATCAATTGTCAGTTTACCCATGCCGGGGATATTAAAAATGTATTCGATGACGAAGGAACCACCCAAGGCAGCCGGGAAGACGCTGGCCAGCAAAGTAATGATGGGAAACAGAGCGTTGCGAAAAGCATGTTTCCAAATGACCCGCCTTTCGGGCAACCCCTTGGCGCGGGCCGTACGGATATAGTCCTGCTGTAGCGTATCCAGCATCCCTCCCCGCATCTGACGGGAAATGAAAGCCAGGAAGCCGTAGGTCAAACAAAATACCGGGAGGAAAAGATGGTGCATCCGAATCCGCAAAGTTTGCCCCAAGCCGGCGCCCTCGGGTATGTGGCCCAGCCCCATGGTGGGGAACCAATCCATGCCGTATTCCGGAGTCGTAAGGAATAAGACCAGCAGGGTGGCGATCCAGAAGGAAGGCAGGGAATAAAGGATAAACAGCCCGATCGTGGCCAGACGGTCATAAACGGTATCGCGACGCACAGCCATGGTGACCCCCAGCGGAACGGCCAGGAGATAAGCCAGCAGAATGGCGGTTCCGTTAAGCAAAAGGGTGACTCCGAGGGCTTCCCGCAACTGCTCGCCGACGGGGCTTCCCGTAACGTAGGAAGTGCCGAAATCCGCCCGGACGAAGTCACTGATCCACCGGTGATACTGGTTGGCCGTGCCGTGCCAGATCAGCTTGGGGAGGTAGTGCCGGCCGGGTTTTGCCTGGGCTTCGACCCGGCGGTACGCATCGTTCAACCGTTGCAGCGGCCGCCCTACTTGCTCATTCAGTTGGGAATCCGAATGGCTCACGTCTTTTAATCTGGTGAGCAGGTATTCCACGCGCGAAGGTGCGTAGCTGAAGTTCAACTGCTGCAGGAATTTGCCGAACTCAACGCTGGCCTCGCTGCGCAGGCTGTCGGGATACCGGTCGTGCGCCATTTGGGCGCGTCGCAGGGCGTGGTAATAGTTCTGGATTTCCGGCCAGTTGCCGTACCGACCGATTAGGCGCTTGAGCGTCTTGCGCCGGTCGCGATTGACAATGCGGTGGAGGGTGTCGGGATAAGCCTGGGTGGTTAGGGTGAAATAGAAAGCGGGTTGATCCAGCCCCAAAAAATGGGCGGTCTCGCGGTAAACGCGCTCGGCGTCCAACAGATCGCGCCCCTCGATTCCACCACCGCCAATGAGCAAGTCTACGGGATCACCGGGGGCGACTTTGCTCAGGCCGAAAGAAACGAGTGAAATGATCAGCAGGGTAGGTATAAATAGCAACAGCCTTTTGATGATGAATTGCAGCATACCGGATGATGGGCTGTTTTGACCGGAAACGGGAATCGCCCGTTCCCGGTCAAGGTAGCTAATTAGGCGTTTTCAACCGGAAAAACTCCGGTCGGAAGTTGGGGTCGATCGGCCAGGTGGATGCGTCAAAGCGCTGGTGGATAACCACCAGCGCCTGGGGGGCCAGGATGAGAATCTCGGCCTGTTGATCGTAAATAATACGCTGTAGTTCTTTGTATAGCTCGTTACGGTGCTGCCGGTCATTGGCCGTGAGGATGGCGTCAATGAGCGAATCGCTGCGCGCCGTTCCGAAGCCGGTGCGGTTATCCCCCTCGGTGTACCAGTTTTGTTTGGGATTCCAGGTGTTGGACATTCTGCGGCCCACCGAAGCGAGCTCGTAATCGCGGCTGCGGAAATCTTCCAGTAGGGAGCGGGCTTCCTTGCTGTCGAGCTGAATGCTGATTCCGGCTTTGCTGGCGTTGTCCTGGATGAGTAAGGCGACATTGCGGGATCGTTCCCGCGTCGATGTAGACAAATCGATTTCCAGTTCGGTGCGTTGGCCGTCAATCATCTTATCGACGGTGCCGTTGCCGTTGCTATCTTCCCATCCAGCCTCGGCCAACAGGGAGCGGGCTCTTTCGATATTGAATGCGTAGGGATCCAATTCATCATTGTAAAATTCCAAATTCGGTGGAACCGGGTTGGCGATGGGTTGGGCGTAACCTTCGTAAAAGACATCGATGATCTCGCCGACATCGATGCAATGGGCGAGGGCTTGCCGAACCCGCTTATCGGAAAGCTTGGGCAGGGTTGTATTGACCGCGATGTAGGCGTAGGTAAGCCTGGAGGGGGTAAAGAAATTATAGCGGGCGCTCACTTCTTCCGATTGCTTCAGTTGTTTGAAGTTATCGGGCGTTAGCTCGGGAACGACGTCGATTTCTTCCGAGCGGATGGCGGCCACGACGGTAGCTTCGTTTTCGATCGGTTGGAAAGTCATGCTTTCCGGGTAAGCCGCCAATCCCCGGTATTGTTGCATGAGCGCTTGCGTCCAGTGGTCCTCCTTTTTTTCGAGCACGATTTCCTGGTTGGGCTCCCAGCGCACCAGGCGGTAGGGGCCGGAACCTTCGATATATTCCGGATCGCGGGAGTAGCGGGTATCGTTAAAGCGATCGGCAAATTGCTGAAGCTTGGGGTTTTGATCGGCGAGGCGCTGCGCTTTTTCGCTATCCATAAGGTCTTCCAGCGCAATATCGCTCAGCAGCCCCTGTGGATCGTAATGGTAACGCGGCAATATCTGAATGGTGTTGCCGATGTATTCTACATCTTCCAGACCTTTATCCTCTACGTAGACGGTAAAGGTTTTGGGATTCGACTCGTCGATCTCGATGCGATCGATCAAGGCGAGGTAAGGTCGAAAGGCCTGGGCCTGCACCAGTGGATTGTAAACGGCCTTAAGGGTGAATACGTAGTCGTAAGCGGTAACGGGCGAGCCGTCATCCCAAACGGCCGCCTCGTGGATGGTAAAGGTGTAAGCCGCCCCACCGTCATCGAGTTCGCTCACTTCCGGAAGCGCCGTGGCGAGTTGCGGGATAAATTCCATGTTGTCGGGATCTACCGTCAACAAGTATTGAAAAATATGCATGTTGATCTGCGTCGCGTAATTGGAGACGGTCAGTAAGGGATTGAGACGATCGGGCTCCCCTACCGTGCGGATGATCAGTTCGTTGCCGGTTCTTTTGAAATCGATCGAACCGGACGTAGACTGCTTGTCTTGGCGGCAAGAGAATAAAAGTAATGGCAGCAGCGCCATAACTAATGCTTTCCGAATGAGGTTGTTACTCATAGGTTGTTGACGGGTTTTTAGGTTTAAAAATGGATTTTAGACCTTGTTGGGCGTTTACCCTTTGGCCTGCAAATGACCATCTATGTTCACCATTTTTTTATTCAAGAGCAGGGCCCCTGCACCCCACTCTTGAATGTAGTGCTGCCAGGAGGCTCAACAATGGCTTCACAAGCACCCAAATCTGGTCATTTTCGGCATCAAAAGCAAAATTCCAACGAGCTCTTAGTAAAGCGGGAGAGCTATGCGGGTTTAATCGATTTACCGGATATTTGGACTTGTCCATGGGTAGTGGTTTTCGTTGATTCCGTTTTTTCAGGCTTATAATAGGGTTTTGCCCCTCGAATTTAAAAATTTTTAGCGGCAGCTTTGCTCGGCATCGATGAACGGGGCGCTGTCCATCTTGTTTTTCATCCAAAATAACTGTATGACTGAAGTATTGATTGCGGGTGGTACGGGATTGATCGGCAAACGGTTGAGCGTTATGTTGCGGGAACGGGGTTACCGGGTTGCGCATCTGAGCCGTCATCCCGATCCCGCGGCTGATTTTCCGGCTTACCATTGGGATGTGGCGCAAGGAGTGGTTGACGAGACGGCCATTCGCAATGCCGATTTCGTGATCAATTTGGCGGGCGCCGGTATTGCGGATAAACGCTGGACCCCCGATCGCAAGCGATTAATTACCGAAAGCCGGGTGAGGGGCGCGCAGCTGATGCTCGAAACTTTTCGAAGGCTCGACCACTGGCCCCGCGCTTACCTCTCCAGCGCGGCTATTGGATATTACGGCGACTCTGGCAACGAATGGGTGGACGAGAGGACGCCCCCCGGAACCGGCTTTCTCAGCGAAAGCTGTGTGGCCTGGGAAGGGGCGATCGAAAAAATTATGGCCACCGGCCTGCGCACCGTCGCCCTGCGCATTGGCATCGTACTCTCCGCAAAAGGTGGCGCATTGCCCCAGATGCTGCTGCCTTTGCGCTTCTTCTTGGGGGTTTATTTTGGGAGCGGCCGGCAATGGTATTCCTGGATTCATATCGATGACGTGTGCCGCCTGTTTATTCACGCCATGGAAAAGGAGTCCGTTCAAGGGATTTACAATGCGGTGGCGCCCCATCCGGAAAGGAATAAAGATTTTGTCCGGACGCTGCGGCATGCTTATGGCCGGCCTGCTTTATTGGCGCCCGCACCGGCCTTTCTGATGCGGCTGGCCCTGGGAGAAATGGCGGATGTGGTGCTGACGGGCAGCCGGGCAGCTAACGATAAAATCCGGGCTACCGGGTTTACCTACGAATATCCGGAGCTCCGGCCGGCGCTATTGCAATTGCTGGGTAAATCCTACTAAAAGTTAACGTAATCCAAGGGATTGACCGCTTTGCCGCGGTACCAGAGTTCGAAATGGAGGTGTGGGCCGTCGGATTGGGTGCCAGTATTGCCGATAATGGCGACGGCCTCCCCGGCTTTGACGTAGCTGCCCGCCTTTTTGAGCAAGGCGGAATTATGCTTGTAAAAGGTAATGATGTTATTGGTATGCTGGATGCCGATCGTGTTGCCGGTCTCCAATGTCCAGTCGGACAGAAATACGAATCCGTCCATGATGGCCTTTACGGGGGTGTTTTTGGGGGCGAGTACGTCCACGCCGAGATGCTTTTTATCGGGCATAAACTGGGCG
>CAYWHT010000366.1:0-5036 GCA_964458135.1 uncultured Saprospiraceae bacterium
AAGCTAAAAAGAGCAAGTCAGAATTCACAAATTTTGGGTTGTCAGACTATATTTTATTTTGGAGAATAGGGAATAGTTCCCGTCTGGCATGGGTAGTTACTGTTCCTCAGTCAGCGTGCTGACGTAGCCCGTGGAACGATGGCAAAATTCACCATTCATTGGCAAAAAAAACGGACAACATGAAAAACCATATCCTCTTCCTCGCATTACTTTGCCCTATTACCCTCCTGAGCCAGCCCAATGTCAGCCTTGAACAGATGCTTGATTACGCTTTTCCGAGCGGGCTGGTCGCTTCAGAGCGATCCGACAAGATCGTTTGGGTACAGAATAAAGAGGGAATCCGTAACATTTGGTACGCGGAAGGCCCCGGATTTCAGGGGCGGCGAATTACCAGCTATTCCGAAGATGACGGTCAGGGTATTTCCAGCCTTTTATTTACCCCCGACGAGGAGGGCGTAATCTACGTGCGCGGCGGTTCCCCCAACCGGCAGGGCGAATTTCCCAACCCCACCTCCGACCCGGATGGCGCCAAATCGCAGATTGTCAAAGTTGATTTTGAGGGTGGGGATCCGGAAGTGCTGACCGGCGGTTACGCGCCCGTGCTAACGCCCGATGGCGAGTACGTGCTGTTTCAACGGGAGAGCAGCAAGATATACCGCATTCCCTTGGAAGGGGGCGATTCCGAACAATTGTTGGAAATTCGCGGTAGCGGCAACTCGCTGACCTGGTCGCCCGACGGCAGTAAACTCGCTTTTGTCAGCAAGCGGGGAGACCACGGCTTTGTGGGCATCTACGATCCCGCGGACGAAACCATCGAATACCTGCACCCGAGCATCGATAACGACGGTTCTCCGGTCTGGTCACCCGATGGCAGCAAACTCGCCTTTATGCGGGTGCCCAACGAAAAACAAGTGCTGCCCTTTACGCCCCGCCGCAGCGGACTGCCGTGGTCGATTTGGCTGCACGATCTGGAAAGTGGCCAGACCCAGCAGGTGTGGCAAGCCGCCGAAGGGGCCGGAAGCGTCTTCCGTTTTGTTTCCGCTTCCAATCAGCTCTTGTGGGGCAGCAACGATCGCATCGTTTTCCCTTACGAAGGCGATGGGTGGACCCACCTCTATTCGGTGCCTGCCTCCGGCGGCGACGCGAAATTGTTGACGCCCGGAGATTTTGAAGTACAATTTGTAGCCTTGAGCCCGGACGGCGGCGAAGTGGTTTATTCCTCTAACCAGAACGATATCGATCGCCAGCACCTCTGGCGGGTGCCGGTAAGCGGTGGCGAACCCGAACAATTAACTTCGGGCAATACCATCGAATGGTCGCCCCGACGCTTGCCCTCCGGCGCGCTGGCCTTTATCGGTAGTGGACCGACCCGGCCCGCTCAGGTGGTGGTACTCCAAAACCGGCAGCGCATCATTCCCGATCCGGCGGGTATCGAAGGCTATCCTTCGGAAACGCTGGTGGAACCCCGGCAGGTGGTCTTTTCGGCGGCCGACGGGATGCAGATCCACGGGCAGCTCTTCATGCCGGAAGGCGCCGGAGGGGGTGACAATCGCCCGGGAGTGCTCTTCTTCCACGGCGGCTCCCGGCGACAAATGCTGCTGGGCTTTCACCACCGCGGGTACTACCACAACGCCTACGCCATGAATCAATATCTGGCTGCGCAGGGCTACGTGGTCCTTTCGGTCAACTACCGCAGCGGCATCGGCTACGGCATGGAGTTCCGGGAGGCGTTGAACTACGGCGCGCAGGGCGCCAGCGAATTTCAGGATGTTTTGGGGGCGGGGCTCTACTTGCAGTCGCTGCCCGAAGTCGACCCCCAAAAAATCGGGTTGTGGGGTGGTTCTTACGGTGGCTACCTGACCGCATTGGGACTGGCCCGGGCTTCCGACCTCTTTGCGGCGGGAGTGGATTTGCATGGCGTGCACGACTGGAACGTAGTCATCCGCAATTTTGTGCCCGACTACAACCCCAATGCCCGGGAAGAACTGGCCCGCCGGGCTTACGAGTCTTCTCCCATGGCCGATATCAAAACCTGGGAATCACCCGTTCTGATGATCCACGGCGATGACGATCGCAACGTGCCCTTCAGTGAGACCGTGGATTTGGGCGAGTCGCTGCGCCGTCAGGACGTGCCCTTCGAACAGCTGATCTTCCCGGATGAGGTGCACGGGTTTCTACTGCACCGGAATTGGCTGGCGGCCTACCGGGCGACGGCGGATTTCTTTGGGCGGAAGCTGGCCGGGGATAGAGAGTAAAAAGGAGAAAGACGCAAGGCTTGGAATAATCATTCTAGATCATTACATTTGTACATGGACAAGAAAGAGCGGATCCTGAAGGCGGCGCGGCGGTTGTTCGTGGAGCGGGGCTTGCAGGCGACCCCCATGTCGAGTGTGGCGAAGACCGCAGGCACGGGCATGGGTACGATATACAACTATTTCGAAAGCAAAGAGGAGTTAGTCAACGCCATTTATCTACACATTAAGGCCGAGGAGCACGAATTTATCTTTCACGATTTTGATCCTCAAGCCCCGATCCGCACCCAGTTTGAGCACATATACGGCCGTTTGATCAAGTATTTCTTCGTCCATCCCTATTCTTTTCGCTTTCTCGATCAGTTTGCGCCCTCGCCGGTGATCCGGGAGGAAGTGCGGGAGCAGGGGTACGCCTACTTCGAACAGATGATGGCGATGTACCGCCGCGGGCAGGAAATGCGCATCATCAAAGCGGCGCCAACGGATCAACTCAATGGTTTTGTTTACGGGGGCATCAGCACCTTTTTGCGGCCCAACGTCGAAGCCGCCCGACCGCTAAACGAAGCCATGCTGCAGCAGCAACTACAAATCGCCTGGGATGCGGTGAAAGCATAACGTAACGCGGAGCTCCGGCTCCGTGCAAAAAAACGGCATTTTTTTTCATCCACAATTGGAGTGAACATTCACTCTAAATAAATCACCAAAATCATGCAGTACACCACCTTAGGACCCACCGGATTAGTTGTTTCGCGCCTGTGTCTGGGCACGATGACCTTTGGAGAAGGCGAGTTTAACGGCTTGAAATTTACCGTCGATCAATCGGGGGCGGAGCAAATGATGGCCAAGGCCAAAGAAGTTGGCGTCAATTTTCTGGATACGGCCGACATGTATTGCAACGGCATGTCGGAAGAGATGATCGGCAAGGCGCTGGCGAATACCCGGCAGGACTGGATCATCGCCACCAAATGCGGCTTCCGTACCGGAGAACCCGCATTTGCCGCGGGCATTAACTACAAACACATCGTGGAGGCTTGCGAAGCCAGCCTGCGGCGCTTGAACACCGATTACCTCGATGTTTACATCCTTCACCTGGACGATCCCGTTACGCCGCTGGAAGAAACGCTGCGCGCGCTGGATCACCTGGTGCGCCGAGGCATGATCCGCTACGGTGCGTTTTCCAACTGGTACAGCTGGAAAGCGGCGACCGCGGTGCAGATGCAAAAGCAAAAAGACTACCAGCCGCTGGCCGCGGCCCAGATGCACTATTCGCTCCTCAACCGGGAAATCGAACACGAATTCGTACCCTTCCTGCGGGGTACCGGAACGGGTCTGATGGTTTGGAGCCCCTTATCCAGTGGCTTCCTGAGCGGTAAATACACCCGCGAAAACCCCCACCCGGACAACGGCCGACTCAACGACTTTGACCTCATGCAGGTAGACCGGGAGTTCGGGTATACGGTAGTGGACAAAGTCAAAGAAATTGCTACCCGGCACGATGCCTCACCCGCGCAGGTCTCCCTGGCCTGGCTGCTGGCTAAAGACTACGTCAGCAGCATCATTGTCGGCGCGAGCAAAATGCGCCACCTGGAAGATAACCTGCAGGCCGCCAATTTAAAGCTCAGCAGCGAGGAGGTGCAGATGTTGGATGAAGTTAGCGCTACCAAGGCGCAGTATCCGGGCATGTTTTATGGATTGCTGGATCAGATGTTGGTCGAGGCGGCAAGTTGATGGTGTTAGTGGATCGTGTAATGCAAATTGCGTGTTGAATAAATGCGCGATTTGCATTACCACTACCCGCTAAACAGACGTCCACTCCACCAACTTACCCCGGTTAGGATTCTTCAAAATCTCGGGAACATTGTCAAGGATTTCTTCTTCCAGCAGCTTGACGAGGCGGGCTTTGACGTAATTCTGGTGGCGCACCAGGCTCACTTCCCGCACGGGCTGTGGGTTTTTAAAGTGCTTGATGTGTTGGTATTGCTCGGAGTCCATGTCCAGGGTAGCTAGTTCGGGGAGCAGAGTGAACCCGTATTGCTGATCGACGATACGGCGCAGGGTCTCCAGGCTGCCGCTTTCAAAACGAAGATTGTGGCCTTGATGCTGGTGATGGTCGCCGCAGAGATTGACCACCTGGTTCCGGAAACAATGCCCTTTGGCCAATAGCCACATTTCATCGATGTTGAGGTCTTTAAAGTCGATCTGCCCCTTATCGTGCAGTGGGTGTTGGGAGGACATATACACCACAAACAGTTCGTAAAATAGGGCAGTCTCAATAAGTCCTTTTTTGTGGAGAGGGGTGACCAAGATGCCCACATCAAGTTGGTCGGAATAAAGTTTGTCGATCAACCGTTCGGACGTCAGTTCCTCGATGGATACTTTGATTTCCGGGTATTTCTGAACGAATTTCAAAATGAATAAGGGCAGAAGATAAGGACTAAGGGTTGGGATGATGCCGATGCGCAATTCTCCGGTAACGGCTTCCCGCTCGCTTTCCACGAGCTCCCGGATTAGGCGGGCCTGTTGTACGGTTACCCGGGCTTGCTCGATGATGGATTTGCCGATATCGGTAGTCAGGACGGGTTTGCGGGAGCGGTCAAATAATATCGTTCCCAATTCTTCCTCCAGCTTCTTGACCTGCATGCTCAGGGTGGGTTGGGTGACAAAACACCGGTTAGCCGCTTCCGCAAAGCTCTTGAAGGTGTCCACCGCAATGATATATTCCAACTGCGTTATGGTCATAACCTAAGTGTCTGATTGAACAAGCCCCTTCATTTGGGTAAACGG
>CAYWHT010000367.1:0-5023 GCA_964458135.1 uncultured Saprospiraceae bacterium
CCGAAAAAATAGCGGCGTCATATTTTCACAAATCCTGAGTTGTCAGACTATAGCGGCCTGTGATTAATTAGGTGTCGGGTTACGATAGGCAAGCGATTGTTGCTTTAGCCAACCTGCCCGCCGTACCTGCCAAAACAGGCGGGGCGAAGGTTCCCGACTTCAGCAGCGCTAAGGGAGGTGGTTCTTCAAGGCCGGATAAAGGAAAAAGCGCTCCTGGAAACCCCGACACCGACAGTTATTGATCGTAGGCCGCTTAATGCGGGCGTCCAGTAATTTACCAGCAACGGCTATTATTATCAATGATGAAAATCAATGGATTAGAAATGATTGCCCCTCTCAATTCCCACATCAGTTTCAACTCCGGAAGCGCCCTTACGCTTTCGGGCCGGAGGAAATACCGGCATTAAGACTTGGCCCGAAGAGAAGAATGGTTATTTTGAGGTCGATTCAAAAGCCTGTTCGCTCATGCCGGAACGTCCTGCTTATATTCTTCCCGCTATTGTGTTATCACAGTTTGCCGGAACCTCTCTATGGTTTGCCGGCAATGCTGTGCTGCCCGATTTGCAGCAGCTTTATGCGTTGCCGGAGACGGCGGTGGGCAATATCACTTCGGCCGTACAGTTGGGTTTTATTACCGGTACGCTGACTTTTGCTTTTTTGCTGATTGCCGATCGCTTTTCGCCATCGCGGGTGTTTATGGTCTCGGCCTTGCTGGGCGCCTTTTTCAATTGGGCGATTTACGGCTTGGCCACCGGCTTTGCCACCTTGCTCATTTTTCGCTTTTTTACCGGTTTTTTTCTGGCGGGAATTTATCCCATTGGCATGAAGATCGCTTCCGATTGGTACGAGAAGGGGTTGGGCAAAGCATTGGGGTATCTTGTGGGGGCCTTGGTTTTGGGCAAGGCTTTTCCTTACTTTCTCAAATACCAAATCGCCGCCTATCCGTGGTACAGCATTCTGATCGCCACTTCGGCCTTTGCGGCTTTCGGAGGTTTACTGATCGGTTTGTTCGTTCCCGACGGGCCCAACCGCAAGCGGAGCAGCCAATTCAAGATTTCCGCCATTGCTGAAATTTTCCGCTATCCGCGTTTTCGTTCGGCCGCCTTCGGATACTTTGGGCACATGTGGGAGCTTTACGCCTTTTGGGCCTTCATTCCGGTTTTTTTGCTGGCCTACCAGCAAGATCAGGCGCTGGAAATAAATTATTCCTTTTGGAGCTCGGCGATTATCGCCACCGGTTTCCTGGGTTGTGTATTGGGAGGGTATTACTCTTTACGCCTAGGCAGCGGCCGGGTTGCTTACCTGATGCTGTTGACTTCGGGCCTTTTCTGTTTGCTTTCCCCGCTACTATTTGCCTTGCCCCAGCCCCTTTTCCTGCTTGGCATGATCATCTGGGGCTTTGCCGTAGTCGGTGATTCCCCACAATTTTCGACATTGGTGGCGCGCACCGCGCCCAGGGAATATATCGGTTCCGCCCTGACCATCGTTAACTGCATCGGCTTCACCATCACCATCTTTAGCATCGAGCTACTCAATCTCCTGGCCCTGCAGCTGGATGAACGCTATTTGTATCTCGCCCTCCTGGCCGGCCCGGTTTTTGGGTTGTGGGCGATACGCAGAGTGGTGGGAGAAGCGAATGTTAATGTTTAATGGCGCCTTTATCTCGCCAGATAAGCCCCATCCACCGGATAATAAGCTCCCGTTACGAAGCTGGCCCGGTCCGAGCTCAGCCACAGCACCAATTCGGCGACCTCTTCGGGTTCTCCAATGCGGCCGATGGGGTGGAGCTGGGCCAGCATGTCCATTTGTTCCTGGCTGAGGTTTTTGCTGAGAATTGGGGTATTGATGAATCCGGGGCCAACGACGTTGACCCGGACGCCCTTGGCCGAATATTCGAGGGCGGCGTTTTTGGTTAGCCCCAGCAAGCCGTGCTTGGTGGCCACGTAGGCGCCCGCACCTTCAAAGCCGACCTGTCCGAGGATGGAGGAGACGTTGATGATGGAACCGCCGCCGGCTTCCAGCATGGCCGGAATTTGGTAACGCATGCCGTAAAAGACGCCGCTGAGGTTGACGCTGATGACCTGATCCCAACTGGCGGGGGAGAGCTCCCCCAGGGGCAATTGTTCGCCGCCGATGCCGGCGTTGTTGCAAGCAATGTGTAAAGCTCCGTAACGATTGACGGCTTCTTCCACCAGACGCCGGTTATCCTCTGCCCTGGAAACATCCGCGCGGAAAAATAAGGCTTCGCCTTCCGACGCATGGATCTGTTCCACGGTGGCTTGCCCGCCATCTTCATCGACATCCGAAACGATGACCTTGGCGCCGTTGTGAGCGTACGACAAAGCAATACTCCGGCCGATTCCGGAACCCGCACCGGTAATGATGGCCGTTTTGTCTTTCAATAAGTCCATTATTTTACTTTTTGGTTACCGCCAAATTGACCGTTGAAAGCCCCATTATCAATGATATTTGTTAGTGCTGGAAAAGAAATCCTTCCGCAAAAGACAACGCAGCGTACCGGACATTCCCAAGGATCGTAGATCAGGTTTGAACTTCAGCGGGTTGCCCCATGGCGGTTCCGGCCAGGTAGCCGCCCGTCCAGGCCGCCTGGAAGTTAAAGCCTCCGGTGATGGCGTCGATGTCGAGCATTTCTCCCGCCAGGTACAGTCCCGGGAAACGGCGGGCGCTGAAGGTGCGAAAATCAATTTCTCGCAGATGTACGCCTCCGGCGGTGACGAACTCTTCTTTGAAGGTGCTTTTGCCGGCAATGGCGAACTCCGCGGCGACGAGTTGCCGGAGCAAAGACCAGAATTGCTTTTTGTTGAGGTCGGCCCAGCGGGTGGTAGCCGGTATCCGGGCGGCTTGGGCCAGATGTTCCCACAGGCGGGCCGGCAAGTCGAAAAGAGGGTTCTTGGCTACTTGTTTTCGCGCCCATTCCCTTTTGGTAGCCGTCATTTCGCGCTCCACCGCTTCCTCCGGTCGGTCGAGCCAGTTGACCACCAGCCGGAAGCGGTAGTTGTGCGCCGCCAAAGCATGCGCCCCCCAGGCCGAGAGCTTGAGGACGGCGGGACCGCTCAACCCCCAATGCGTGATCAATAGGGGGCCGGTGGCCTCCAGTTGGTCGTCGGCAATGCAAAGCCGGGCTTGCGGAACCGAAATGCCCGAAAGATCGCGCAAACGTGGGTCTTTGGTGTTGAAGGTGAAAAGAGAGGGAACGGGGGGCACGATCTCCATGCCCAGCTTTTCCAGCATCTTCCATACCGCTTTGCTACTGCCCGTAGCCAGCAACACCTTATCGGTCCGGTAGGTGGTGCGGCCGGTTTCAATTACCCATTGCTTCGTCTCGCCGGTCGATGGTTTGATCGATTTCATCCCCTCCCGGCTGCGAATGTCAACCCCAAGCCGCCGGGCTTCCCGCAACAGGCAATCGATAATCGTTTGGGAGCGATCGGAAACGGGAAACATGCGGCCGTCGGCTTCTACCTTGAGCTTAACCCCCCTTTGCTCAAACCCGTCGACCGTGTCGCCCGCCGCAAAATGGTGAAAAGGCCCGAGCAGTTCCTTCTCCCCGCGGGGATAGTGATGGATCAGCAGGCCGGGATCGAAACAGGCGTGCGTGACGTTGCAACGCCCGCCACCCGAAATCCTGACCTTGCTCAACAACTTGTCGCTTTTCTCCAACAGGATGACCTGGGCTTGCGGATGGCAGACCGCCGCCCGGATGGCGCCAAAAAAACCAGCCGCGCCGCCGCCGATGACCAGGATGGATGGAGGAGTGGGCATATCCGGAAATTAGTGCAACGCGAAATTAAGAAGGTTATGTTGTTTTGTGTAACGGTTTATTCGTCATCTCACTGATTCCCAACAAAACAATGCGCAAAAAAACAACCAATGGGTTGACTGGCTAACGAAAATTTCGTTATATTGATTATAATTTCGTTTAAATGCTAAAATACTCTCTATCATGACCCGATTAATCCTAATTGCAGCCGCCATTTTTTGTGGATTTTCTCCACGAGCCCACGGGCAAATGACCTTCCAACCCGAGGAGCCCCGTTGGGGAGAGGAGATTACACTTGAGTTGCGGGATACCGTAGAATCGGAACTCCGATTTGACCAAGAAATTTTTGCCAATCTCCAGGTATTTTTGGAAGATGGTTCCACGGTTTCGGCTTGCGTGCCTTTTGAGCGTGAGAAAGACCGGTGGGAGGCCCGCTATTCGGCGCCGGAAAACGCCAAGTTTATCTGGGCGCTCCCGGTTACCCGGCAGAGCGTAGGTACGGAAATGAGAACTTCCATTGCGTTGTATCGGCCTGATGGGCAAGCTGCGCGGGGCGCCACTTTGATGAAAAAATTCCAACTGGGCATTCGCCAAACGGATTCTCTGGTAAAGGAAGAGCTTCGGATTTATCCCGATAATCATTACGCTTACTCTGATCGTTGGTTAGTGGCGCAGGCGATGCGTAAGAAAAACCTAAACGAGAGGATCGAAGCCGATCTGAATCAATTACAAGGGAAAGAAAAAACAGCGGCCTGGTATTACGCCATGGTCATCGGAAGGATGACGCAGGGACGGGAAAAAGAGAGCGCCAACCATATCCTGGAATTATTTAATACGCATCCGAATTCTCCGGTCATCTTGGAAGCGTATAACGGATACAATTACCAAGCTTTTCGCCAGCAAATCAAAGGAGAGGGCCCCGACAAGGTGAAGCGGGCTATGCTGGAAAATATCGAAGCCCGGCCGGAGCTTAAGTTCTGGCGCGACATTAGCATTATGTATCTACTCACCCAAAATGATGAATTCCCCTTGGTCTCCTTGGAGACTATTCTACAATCCTGGTTGGAAGCGGAACCCGGCAACCCGATACCCCATCATTATCTAGCAAAGGGGTATCTGGCCCATGATGCAGAATATCTTTTGGGCTTGAAGCATGCTCAGGCGGCGATTAATGGTTTTTTGAAAGGGGAAAACCGTTTTTTCAGTGATCCCCAGAATGCTGACGGGAAGCGACTTCTTCCG